>DATLGZ010000121.1:0-1621 GCA_035540235.1 Acidimicrobiales bacterium
GGGCACGGGCGTGGTCGGGAACGTGGGGAAGGGCAGCGTGGGCGGCGGGGCGGAGGTGGGCGGCGGCCCGAGCACGATCTGTACCGGCGTGGTGACCTGGGTCTCCTCCAGCGCCCGGCGCGGCCCGGCCGCGATGTCGCCGGCCAGGGCGACGGGGGCGGGGAACTTGGCCTCGGGCAGGCTCGCCACCGCCTGGCTCATGAACGCGTTCCAGGTGGAGGCGGGGATCGTCCCCCCGTAGACCTGGCTGACCCCCTTGATGTTCCGCAGGGGCCGGGAGCGGGTGTCGGAGTAGCCCATCCACACCGCCGTCGACAGCTGGGGCGTGTAGCCCACGAACCAGGCGTCGCCGTTGTCCTCGCTGGTGCCGGTCTTGCCGGCGGTGCCGTCGGGGCGGCCGATGGCAGCGCGCGTGCCGGTGCCGTACTGCACCACGCCTTTGAGCACGTCGTTGACGTTGTCGGCCACCGCCTCGGCCAGCACCCGCCGGGGCTGGCGCCGGGTGTTGTCCTCCAGCACGTTGCCCTCGGAGTCGGTCACCCGCACCACCGGCGTGACGGGCTGCTGGAGGCCCCGGTTGGCGAACACCGCGTAGGCGGCCGCCATGTCGAGGGGCGACGTCTCGGCCGACCCCAGGGTGAGGCTCACGCCGTAGGGCTCGCCGTCGGAGGGGCGGGTGCCGTCGGGGCCGACCATGGTGAGGCCCAGGCGGTGCGCCATCTCCGCCGTCTCCGTGACGCCGACGTCGCGGACCAGCTGGGCGTAGACGGTGTTGACCGAGTAGGCGGTGGCCTGGCGGAGGGTGATGGCGCCGTAGCCGCCGCTCTCCACGTTGCGGATGGTGCAGTTGGCCGCCCCGCAGTTGGGCACGGTGTACGACGACGGGCCGCTGTAGACCCGGCTGGGGCCGATGCCGGCCTCGAAGGCGGCGGCCAGCGTGATGGGCTTGAACGCCGACCCGGGCTGGCGGCCGCTGCCTCCACCGGAGAGGCAGACGGGGCCGGTGGGGGCGGGCGTGCCCGGCTCGGGCGCAGGCTGCTCCACGCACGCCCCCAGGGCGAGGTTGACCTGGGAGGCCTCGAAGTCCCGCCCGCCGATGAGGGCCTTCACGAACCCGGTGGCCGGCTCCACCGTCACCAGCGCCATCTCCAGGGGCGCCTGGGTGCCCGACAGGGAGTCGGAGACGGCGGAGCGGGCCTGCTCCTGCAGGCGGGGGTCGAGGGTGGTCTCCACCCGCAGCCCGCCCTTGTAGATGGCCTCGTCGCCGTACTTCACGCTGAGATAGCGGCGCACCGCGTCCACGAAGTAGGGCTCGGTGGCCGACTGGGCCTCGAGGGGGTAGACGAGCGTGGCCGGGCCGTCGGGGGTGGGCTCGCTGCCCACGTTCACCACCCGCTGGGCCGCCGCCTCGTCGTGCTGGGCCGACGTGATGCGGCCCTGCTCCAGCATCAGCCGCAGCACCCGCCGGCGGTTGGCTTCGGCCGCCGTCGGGTTGGACCGCGGCTCCAGCTCGCTGGGCGCCCGGATGAGGCCGGCCACCATGGCCGCCTCCGACAGCGTCAGCTCGTTGACCGGCTTCTTGAAGTACGACTCGGCCGCCGCCCCGATCCCGTAGGCGCCG
>DATLGZ010000122.1:0-7986 GCA_035540235.1 Acidimicrobiales bacterium
ACCAGCGCCCGTCCCCGCCATCCCAGGCCGGGCAGCACCCACGCCAGCACGGCCACCCCCGGCGGCCCCAGCCACCACAGGTCGATCGGCGGGAGGGTCGACGTCAGCAGCAGCCCGGCGACCACTCCGACGGCGACTAGCCGCGCCACTCGTGATAGTCCTGGCGGAGTGGCGATGACGAACGTTCCCCCTCGGCGGTCCGGCCCGCAGCCGGCTATGGACCCGTTGGCGCCCGAGAACCGGGCCGACCCCTACCCCTTCTACCACTGGCTCCGCGAGAACGACCCCATCCGCCACGCCGTGGACGGGAGCTGGATCCTCTCCCGCTACGCCGACGGGGCGGCCGTGCTGCGCGACGCCCGCTTCTCGCCCAACCCGGCGTGGCTGCGGGAGGGAGCGGTAAAGGGAGCGGAGAACCACCCCGTGCGCCAGGTGGGAACCAGCCTCATGATGTTCCTCGACCCGCCGGACCACACCCGGCTGCGCTCGCTGGTGAGCAAGGCGTTCACGCCCCGCATGGTGGAGACCATGCGGGCCCAGATCCAGCGGCTGGTCGACGAGCTGCTCGACGCCGCCCTGCCCGCCGGCGCGATGGACGGCCGGGTTGAGATGGACGGCCGGGTTGAGATTGACGGCCGGGTTGAGATGGACATAGTCGCCGACCTCGCCTACCCGCTGCCGGTGGCCGTCATCTGCGAGCTGCTGGGGGTGCCGCCCTTCGACCGGGAGCTGTTCCGCCAGCTGTCGTCGGACGCCTCCCGCCTCCTCGACGGGGGCGCCCTCGACAAGGCCAGCCAGGAGAGGGGCATGGTCGCCGGCATGCAGCTGTTCCAGTACTTCACCGACCTGGTGGAGCAGAGGCGGCCCCATCCCGGCGACGACCTGCCCCGCCACGATCTGCTCAGCGCCATGATCGCGGCGGAGGAGGCGGGCGACCGGCTCAGCCACGCCGAGCTGATCACCACCGCCACCCTGCTGTTCGTGGCCGGCCACGAGACCACCTCGAACCTGATCGGCAACGGCGTGCTGGCCCTGCTGCGCCACCCGGGCGAGCTCCGCCGCCTCCAGGACGACCCCGGCCTCATCCGCTCCGCCGTCGAGGAGCTCCTCCGCTACGACTCGCCCGTGCAGTACGTGGCCCGCATCACCACCGAGGACGTCGAGGTGGGCGGCGTCCCCATCCCCGCCGGCGAGCAGCTCATCTGCATCGTCGGGGGGATGAACCGCGACCCCGCCCAGTTCCCCGATCCCGACCGCCTCGACGTGGGCCGCCCCGAGCGCGAGAACCGGCACCTGTCGTTCTCGGCCGGGCCCCACTTCTGCCTGGGCGCCTCGCTCGCCCGCCTGGAGGCCCAGGTGGCGCTGGGCACGCTCCTGCGCCGCACCCGCGACCTGGAGCTGCTCACTCCCGAGCCCAGGGTGCGGGAGCACTTCGTGCTGCGGGGCGTGCACGAGCTGCGGGTCGGGTTCTCACCCGCGGCCTAGCTGAACTAGCGTCTGCTCCGATGCACGATCGCCCGCTGCTGCATCTGCTGGTGCCGGCGTGGGGCGGCGTGGGCATCTACCAGACCTTCGGCCACCGGTTCCCGCCCATGTCGCTCCTGGTCCTGGCGGCCCACGCCCGCCGGGCCGGCTGGGATGTCGAGGTCATCGACCTCAACTACGAGCCGTCGCCCCTGGAGCGGGCCGATCAGGGCTGGCCGGGGGCCCGCACCAACTTCCTCCCGTCCCGGCGGCGCCGATCGGGCAAACCCGACCTGGCCGCCCTCACCGTTTGGACGCCCAACTCCCCCAACGCCTACCGCACCGCCGACGGCTACCGGGCCCGAGGAGTGCCGGTGGTCCTGGGCGGGGTGCACGCCTCCCTGCTGCCGGGCGAGGCCAAGGCCCACTGCGACGCGGTGGTGTGCGGCGAGGCCGACCAGGTCTTCGCCACCGTGCTGGCCGACGCCGCCGCCGGCCGCCTCCAGCCCCTCTACCAGGGGTCGTTCCAGGGGATGGAGAACGTCCCCATGAACCACGAGTGGGCCGACCTCTACCAGACGTGGCCCCTCACCCGCTACGCCCCCCTCAACACCCTCCAGACCACCCGGGGCTGCCGGTTCAACTGCGACTTCTGCTCGGTAATCCGCATCAACGGCCGGGGCTCGCGCCACAGCCCGGTGGAGCGGGTCATCGAGGAGGTCAAGGTCCTCAAGCGCATGGGCCAGCACGTCAACGACTTCGCCTACGTGTTCTTCCTCGACGACGACATGGCCGCCGACCTGGAGTACACGGTCGAGCTGTCGGAGGCCATCCTCCGCTCGGGGGTGAAGTTCACGTGGGGGTGCCAGGCCTCCATCGGACTGGCCCGCGACCCCAAGGTCCTCGACCTGGTGGGCCGGGCCGGCCTGCGGGCCGTCTTCACCGGCTTCGAGAGCATCTCCCGCGACGCCCTCATCGAGTGCAACAAGAAGAACCGGCCCGGCGAGTTCGGCGAGCTGATCGAGAAGATCCACAAGCGGGGCATCGCCATCGAGGGCGGGTTCATCTTCGGCTTCGACCACGACCGCCCCGACGTGTTCGAGCACACCGCCGAGTTCGTCGACCGCATAGGCGTCGACGTGGCCCACTTCTCGATCCTCACGCCCTATCCGGGCACCCACACCTTCAGCCGGATGCATGCCGACAGCCGCATCCGCACCTTCGACTGGCAGAAGTACAACCTGTACCACGTGGTCCACGAGCCGGCGCAGATGACGCCCGAGCAGCTCCACGACGGCATCCGCGACGTCTACCGCTGGTTCTACCAGGGTCGCCGCCGCATCCCCCGCTTCGCCCGCCACATGCTCAACCGCGACCCGCGGTTCAACATGGCCTTCGCCGCCGCCAACTGGAACTACGACCGCCGCTACCGCAACCTCGTGCTCGACGACGCCCCGCCCTTCGAGGCCGACCCCGGCGAGGTCGCCCGCATGGCCATGGCCAGCGCCGCCCCCGCCCAGGAAGCCCTCAACGTGGCCTTCGCCCAGGCCTCCACCAACGTCGCCTTCCTGCCCACCAGGAAGCCCGAACCGGTCGGCCACTAGGAACTGTTGTCGCTCGACCACCGGATCGGTGGTCCAAACGACATCACTTCCCGTCAGCACGCCTTGTCGAGGCCGATGATGTTGTTGCCGCTCGACCCGCCCCGCACGTTGCCGCTGCGGCCGATGAAGTAGCGGCCGCCCGGAGAGGCGAAGGCCACGTAGCGGTCGGGCTGGCTGCCTTCCCGGCTGTACTCGAACACGTGGGTGAGGTCGTAGGAGAGCACGTCCACCTGGCGGCCGTCGGGGGCGGTGATCGAGCCGGTGATGGTGTGACCGACCTGGCGCAGGTCGAGCTGCTCGCCCTTCTCCGAGGTCCCGGTGTAGCGCTTGTCGGCGCTGACCTCGATGTCGTAGATGCCGGCCCCGTCCCCGGCGGGCACGGCGAAGAAGGCGACCTGGCGGCCGCCGGCCAGCGTCACCGTGCCCCGGGCCTCGTCGTCGGTGAAGGTGCCCGCCAGCCGGGCCCTCCCGCTGGCGGAGGTGAGATCGATGCGCCCGCCCGCGACCGGCCCGGTGAACCACTCGATGTCGCCGTCGGGCAGGCCGTCGGACAGGTACACCCGCAGCCGGCGGGCCCCGGTCACGTCGACCGGGTCGGCCGACATCGCCAGCTGGTGGATCGTGCGGTCGAGGCGGCCGTAGTAGATGCCTTCGGTGGGGATGGCGCTGGCGGCCAGGTCTAGGGCGATCACGTTGGCGTCGGGGGCGCCCTCGGTGAGCCGCTCGCCGCCCCGCCCCATCAGCACCAGCCCGTAGCGGGCCACCACCAGCCGGTACCGCCCGGGCTGGCCGCCCCGGGTGGGGTGGTCGAAGACACGGGAGAGGTCGGCCACCCTGAACATGTGCCGCTCGCCGCCGGCCAGGGTGAGCGATCCCTGGACGTAGTCCCCGGCCTGGCGGGCGTCGAGGCGGGACCCGTCGGTGGAAGTGCCCGTGTAGTGACCGTCGGCCGAGACGGTCACGTCGTAGATGCCGGCGCCGTGGGTGGCGGGGACGGTGTGGAAGACCCGCCGGACGCCGTCGGCCAGGGTGACGTGGCCGGTGGTCTCGGCCGGGCTCACCTCGCCCTCCAGCCGGGCGTTGCCGCTGGCCGACCGGAGGTCGAACCGCCCGGCCCCGGCCGTGGGGCCCTCGAACCACTCGGCGTCCCCTCCGGGCTCGCCGTCGGTGACGAAGGCGGTGACCCGGTCGCCGTCGACGGCGATGGCCAGGCGGTCGGTGGTCATGGCCACCGCCCCGAAGTAGACGCTCGAGCGCATCGGGGTCCCACCTCCCGACCCGTCGCCGCCACCACCGCAGGCAGTGGCCACCAGCGCCACCGCTCCCAGCAGGACCGTCAGTCGCCTCATGGGGCCCCCCTTCGCGAGGGGGATTATCGGCCCTGCGCACCCCCTTCGGAAAGGCGTCTTGTCTGCATCATGATGTGATGCGCGTTAGTATGCGAGAGGTGCGAACGACGGTCGACCTCCCTGACGAGATCCACCGGCTGGCCTCGGCCCTGGCCCGCAGCCGGTCGCAGACCTTGAGCAAGACGATCGCCGACATCCTGCGGCGTGCCCTGGCCCCCGAACCGGGGGCGACCGTCGACGTCGACGACGAGACCGGCCTGCCCACGGTAAGGCTGGGGCGCCCGATCACGAACGACGACGTAGCCGCGCTCGAAGACGAGGTGTGAGCCGTGGCCGTGCTGTTGGACGGCAACGTCCTCGTGGCCCTCGCCGTCGCCGACCACCTGCACCACGGTGCGGCCCGGCGGTGGTTCCGCGGCGTCGAAGGAGCGTTCGCAACCACACCGATCACCCAAGGAACCCTCCTGCGCCTCTTGGTGCGCAACGGTATGGCGGCCAGTGAGGCGCTGGCCGTCCTGAGGGGGTTCACCCGTCATGCACGCCACGACTTCTGGCCCGCCGACCGCCCCTACGACGGCCAGGCCCTGCGAGGTGTCCTGGGCCACCGCCAGGTGACCGACGGCTACCTCGCGGCCCTGGCCCGGGCGAGGAAGGGCCGGCTGGCGACGTTCGACTCGGGCCTGGCCGCCCTCCATGCCGACGTCGCCGAGCTCGTCACCACCTGAACCGGTCACCGTGAGAGCGCCACCGGCACGCTGCCGGTGACCGCTTCGCGAGGGGGACCTTGCCCCCGCCCCGCCCCGGCAGGACAATCGCCTGCATGCTGCGCCGGCGAACGAGGGAACGGAGGTGGGCGGCCGCCTTCGCGGCCGACATCCTCGCCGGCTGCGACGAGCTGTTCGCCGTCTACGGCGGCGAGGAGTTGAACCTCCCGATCACCATCCCCATCGACCGCGCCGGCGTGGTCCTCCTCCAGCCGGGCGGGCCCCTCGACGCCCCCCGCGTGCCGGCCACCATGGCCGTCACCCGGCCGGCGGCCGGCGCCTGCGAGATCCGCGTCGAGCGGGTGGACGGGGGCGGCATGGTGATCCCCGGGCTGGGCGAGTCGCCCCTGCCCGCCCTGGCCGTCACCGTCACCGCCGCCGGCCTCGACATCGGCCCCGGCTCCCTTCCTCTCGACGAGCAGGTGGCGGGGGCGCTGGCCACCGCCCTCATCCTCACCATCGGGATGAAGCTGGCCAAAGCCGGCGGCGCCGACGGTTACCGGTAGCCCCCGGGATCCGCCACACTGGTCCGATGGCAGGACGAACGGTAGAGCTGGTGCGGGCCCGCCGCGGTGGCGCCGTGGGCACGGTGATGGCGGTGGCGGTGGTGGCGGTGGCCCTGGTGGTGGCGGCCGGCCGCCTGGGCCTGAGCCTCTTCCCGGGGCTGCCCGACCCCTTCGCCACCGACACCGTCGACCGCACCCAGCCGCCGCTGCTGCAGTCCCTCCAGGACGTGAGCCGCTACCAGGCCGCCACCGCCAACTTCCAGGTCATCGTCGACACCGAGAAGGACGCCCGCTTCATGCCCTCGATCATCCGGGGCGAGCGCACCGTGTTCGTCGCCGCCGGGTCGGTCGACGCCAGCGTGGACTTCTCCGCTCTCGACGAGCGGTCCATCCACGTCGGCCCCGACGGCCGGTCGGTCACGGTCACCCTGCCCCCGCCCGTGCTGTCGGCGCCCCGCATCGACCCCGACGCCACCCGGGTGGTGAGCCGGGAGCGGGGGCTGCTCGACCGCCTCGGGTCGGTCTTCTCCGACTCCCCCACCAGCGAGCGGCCCCACCTCCTCGCCGCCGAGCGCAAGATGCAGGACGCGGCAGCGGCCAGCGACCTGCGGGCCCGCGCCGAGTCCAACACCCGTTCAATGCTGGAGAACATGCTGCGGGCGCTGGGTTTCACCCACGTCACGGTGACCTTCGTCGCCGACCCCCTGTAGCGGCAACGCTGCGGACCGATCCCCCCGGGGTGCCGCCCTGACCTACGATCGGTCGGGAGATGCGCCCCCCCACCGAACTCCGACGTCCACCTGGCCGGCGACGGTCAGGCCGCCTGCTCATCGGCCTGGTCATCGTCGCCCTCTCGATCCTGCTGATGTCGGCTCGGGGCATCGCCGGGCTGTACACCGACTACCTCTGGTTCAGCTCCCTCGACGCCACCGGCGTGTGGGCGGGAGTGCTCTTCTCCAAGCTCGGCCTGTCGGCGCTGTTCATGCTGATCTTCTTCGTGCTGATGCTGGCCAACCTGGTCATGGCCCAGCGCCTGGCGCCCCAGTTCCGGCCGGCGGGCCGCGAGGAGGACGCCCTCCGGGAGATCCAGGCTGTCATCGAGCGCCGGCCCGGCCTGGCCCGGGTGGGGCTCTCCGCCTTCCTCGCCTTCCTCTTCGGGGCCGGCGTGGGCACTCGCTGGAACGAGTGGATCCTCTTCCGCAACCGGGTCGACTTCGGGGTGCGCGACCCGCAGTTCAACACCGACGTCGGCTTCTACGTCTTCGAGCTGCCGTTCCTGACCTTCCTCACGAACTGGGTGTTCGCCGCGCTCGTGGTGGTGCTGATCGTCACCACCGCCAGCCACTACCTGAACGGCGGCATCCGCCTCCAGGCGCCGGGGCCGAGCGTGACCGCCGCGGTCAAGACCCACCTCTCGCTCCTCATGGCCCTCCTCGCCGTGGTGAAGGGCGCCAACTACTACCTCGACCGCTTCCAGCTCACCTACTCCACCCGGGGGGCGGTGCAGGGCGCCACCTTCACCGACGTCAACGCCCAGCTGCCCGCCCTCAACCTCCTGATCTTCATCTCCGCCCTGGCCGCCATCCTGTTCATCATCAACATCCGCCAGCGGGGATGGGTCCTGCCGATCATCGCCGTGGGCCTGTGGGGGCTGGTGGCGGTGGCGGCGGGCTCGGCCTACCCCGCCTTCGTGCAGCGGTTCCGGGTGCAGCCCGCCGAGTCGACCCGGGAGGTGCCCTTCATCGCCCGCAACATCGAGGCCACCCGGGCGGCGATGGGGCTCGACCAGGTGGACGTCCGGCAGTTCGACTACAACGAGCAGCTGACGGCGGCCGACCTCAACCGCAACGCCGAGACGGTGCGCAACATCCGCCTGTGGGACCCCGCGGTGCTCACCCGCACCTACCAGCGACTGCAGGAGGTCCGCACCTTCTACCGCTTCACCGACGTGGACGTCGACCGCTACGAGGTCAACAACGAGACCACCCAGATCCTGCTGTCGGCCCGGGAGCTCAACCCCGACAGCCTCCCCTCCGACACCTGGGAGAACCGCCACCTGGCGTTCACCCACGGCTACGGGGCGGTGCTGTCGCCCGCCAACTCCGTCACCTCCGACGGCCAGCCCGATTTCCTGGTGCGCAACATCCCGCCCCAGGGCCAGCCGGCCATCACCCAGCCCCGCCTCTACCACGGCGAGGGCATCGGCGGCTACGGCATCGTCAACACCTCCCGGGACGAGATCGACTTCGTCCGCGAGGACGGCACGGCGGTGACCAACCGCTACGACGGGCGGCTGTCT
>DATLGZ010000123.1:0-2523 GCA_035540235.1 Acidimicrobiales bacterium
GGGCGGAGCTGGCGGTGGCGGCGGTGCAGGGCGGCGGCCCCCGTGGCATCCGGGCCGTGGACGCCGACGAGCGGCTGGTGCTGGACCGCCACGTCGAGGCCAGCGCCGACGTGCCGGCGGGGACCGACCTGGTGCTGTGGCCCGAGGACGTGGTGGGCACGGCCGGGCCGTTCGCGGGGTCGGCGGCCGAGGCGGCCGTGCAGGAGGTGGCCCGGCGGCTGGGGGCGACGCTGGTGGTGGGCGTGGTGGAGGGGGCCGGCGACCGGTTCCGCAACGCCGCCGTGGTGCTCGACGGCGAGGGCCGCCCGGTAGACCGCTTCGACAAGGTCCACCGGGTGCCGTTCGGCGAGTACATCCCCTTCCGCTCGCTGCTGGAGCGGGTGGCCGACGTGTCGGCCGTGCCCCGGGACGCCGAGGCCGGGCGGGGGCCGGGCGTGCTCGACACCCCGGCCGGCCGCATGGCCGTGACGATCTCCTACGAGGTCTTCTTCGCCCACCGGGCCCGCTCGGGGGTGGAGGCGGGCGGGCGGCTGCTGCTCGTGCCCACCAACGCCTCGTCCTACACCACCGAGCAGGTGCCGGCCCAGGAGGCGGGGCGGTGGGTGGTGCAGGCCGCCCCCACGGGGTACAGCGTGGTGGTGGACCAGCGGGGCCGGGTGGTGGCGCAGGGACCGCTGGGCGATCGGGCGGTGGTCACGGAGATCGTCGAGCTGCGGGCCGGTCGCACCCTGGCCATGCGGTTGGGCGACCGGCCGGGAGTGGCCGCCGCCGCAATGGTAATAGCCTTCGGGTGGTGGAGGTCAAGAAAGTTGAGTGAGCTAGACTCAGGAATGTTGCCCTCTCTCCGCCGGTTGCGTTAGAGTGACCGTGTTAGGCAAAGGAGGACCGCTGATGCTCATGCGATTCGACCCCTTCCGCGAGCTCGACCGTCTCAGCCAGGAGCTGCTCGGCAACGGGCCCCGCCGCACGCCGGGCGGGATGCCGATGGACGCCTACCGCCAGGGCGAGACGTTCTACGTCCACTTCGACCTGCCGGGCGTAGACCCGTCCAGCATCGACCTGACCGTCGAGAAGAACGTGCTCACGGTGCGGGCCGAGCGCCGGGTCGACTGGGGCGGCGAGGGCACCGAGGTGCTGGTGGCGGAGCGGCCCCAGGGCAGCTACAGCCGCCAGCTGTTCCTGGGCGAGACGCTCGACGCCGAGCGGATCTCGGCCAGCTACGAGCAGGGCGTGCTCACCCTGACCATCCCCGTAGCCGAGGCGGCCAAGCCTCGCCGGGTCGAGGTGTCGGCCGGCACGGGTGAGGGCTCGGGCGCCACGGCCATCAACACCACGGCCGGCGCTCCCACCGAGGGCTAGGCCACCCTGGTCCCTGACCGGCGGTTGGCACGCCGTCACCGCCGGTCCCGGGCCCGGCGGTGACCCTCACCCGGCGGCGGGCGCTGGTGGCGGCCGCCCTGATGGCGGCGGCGGCGCTGGCGTCCGCCGGCGACCGGGGCGGCGGCCCCGGGCCGGTCGCCGCGCCGGCGCCGACGACATCGGCGCCGGTAACGACCGTGCCCACCACCACGACCACGACCACCACGACCACGACCACCACCACCCTGCCGCCCGTCTACCCCCTCACCGGCCGGCGGGCCCCCGACGCGGCCGCCACCGAGAGGGCGGTGGTGACGGTCAAGGTCGACAACGCCGCCGCCGCCCGCCCCCAGACCGGCCTCGAGCACGCCGACGTCGTCTACGAGGAGCTCACCGAGGGCATCACCCGGCTGGTGGCGCTGTTCCACTCGGCCGACGCTGACGTGCTCGGCCCGGTGCGGTCGGTGCGGCCGGCCGACGCCGACCTGGTGGCGGTGGTGGGCGGGGTGCTCGCCTTCTCGGGCGGCAGCCCCGCCGCGGTGGCGGTGGTGGCGGAGTCGGAGCTCACGCTCGTCACCGAGGCCGACACCGCCGCCATGTACCGCCGGCCGGGCCGGCCCGCGCCCTACAACCTCTACACGTCCACCGCCGTGCTGCGGTCGCGGGCGGCCGCCGGCGGGGGCGAGAACCCCGGTTCGCCGCCGCCGTTCGCCGCCTTCCTCGACGAGGGGGAGCCTTTCGCCCCGCCCGCCGCCGAACCGGTCACCTCCCTCGTCGTGGTGGCCGCACCCTTCCTGACCGCCTCCTACGGGTGGGACGGCGACCACGGCGTGTGGATCCGCTCGACCGACGGGGCCGTGCACCGGCTGGAGGGCGGGGCCCAGATCGCCCCCACCACCGTGATCGTGCAGTTCGCCACCTACCAGACCTTCGTGGGGGACGCCGCCGTGCAGTACCCCGAGGTGGTCGGCGCTGGAGAGGCGTGGGTGTTCAGCGGCGGGCTGGTGGCGAGGGGCACGTGGTCGAAGCCGTCGGCGGGGGAGCCGACCCTGTGGTTCGGGGACGACGGCGCCCCCCTCGCCCTGCCGCCGGGCCAGACGTGGGTCCATCTCGTGCCGCCCGGCGCTCCCGTGACGGTGGAATAGGGCACGGCCGGCCCCGCCC
>DATLGZ010000124.1:0-2681 GCA_035540235.1 Acidimicrobiales bacterium
CCCCGCCAGCGTGCCCACCACCGACGCCGTCCCGTACGCCGCCGCCATGGCCGCCGCTCCTCCGCTGATCATCTCGACCACCTCGATGGCGAAGGTGGAGAAGGTGGTGAGGCCGCCACAGAACCCGATCGCCCCCCCGTCGTGGAGCCCCAGGCGCAGCGACGGGTGGGACCACTCCTCGGCGAGGAGGACGCCGAGGAGCAGGGAGCCGGCCACGTTGACGGCCAGCACCCGCCAGGGGAACTGCCCGGCGGCGGGCCCGGTGGCCACCACGGCCCACCGCAGCGCCGCCCCGGCGACGCCGCCGCCGGCGATGGCGACGACCCGCTTCCCTCTCCACCCTCCCGGCACGGCCAAGCATGGCCGCCCGCCGGCGGCGGAGTCAGTTGCTGGCGGCTTGGGAGGAGCCGGCGAACCTCTCCACGATCTCCTCGGCGATGGCCCGCAGCTTGCGGTTCTGGCGCTGCGACGACCGGCGCAGGATGTCGAACGCCTCGTCGGGCGTGCAGCGTTGCATGGCGATGAGGACGCCCTTGGCCTGCTCGATGACGCCCCGGGACTCCAGCGCCCTGCCGAGGTGGGCGGCGAGGTGGCGGGCGCCGGCGTAGACCTGGGCGTTGGAGATGGACGCGGCCGCGTTGTCGGCCAGCAGCCTGGCCAGGTGCGCCGCCTCCTCCACGTCGCCCCGGACGTAGAGGTTGACGGTGCCGATGACGGCGCCGTCGATGCGTATGGGGTGGGCGACCAGGCCCCGGAGGTGGTGGCGCTGCGCCAGCCGAGCCAGATCGGGCCACTCGCCCAAGGCCTCCACGAGGACCGCCCGGGGCATCCCATCGTGCTGGGTCTGCACGCCAGGGCCGCCCCCGGACAGCTGCTGCTGGCACAGCTCGCCGGCCGAGGCGCCGGCCACGGCCCGCACCGCCACCCCGCCGTCGTCTCCGGCCAGCAGGATCCCAGCCTCGGCGGCGGTGACCCGGTGGGCCAGCTCGACCAGGCGGCCCAGAACCGACGCCAGGGTGTCCTCCTCCGCCTCGACCAGCCGGTTGACCTCAGCGAGGGCCGAGAGCAGCTCGACGGAGACCTGCAGCTCGCTGAGCTCCCGCTCGAGCTTCATCCGCCGGGAGACGTCGCGCAGCAGCCACCGCAACCGGTGCCGGTCGGCGACCGGGTCGAAGTAGCCCCCGACCCGGATCTCCACCCACACCGGCGGCCCGTCCCGGGGCTCCAGGACGACGGTAAGCTCCTGCGGCTCGCCAACTGCGGCGGCGGCGGCCAAGTGCGCCCGCACCGCCCTCCGGTGGTCGGGGGCCACGAAGGAGTGGATGAGCTTGCCGGCCAGGAACCGGGCGGGCACGCCGAGGAGGTGGGTGGCGGCGCTGTTGGCCTCGGCGATCTTGCCCAGCTCGTCGGTCTCCAGGTAGCCGTCGGGCGCATACTCGAAGAGGTCGGCGTACCGCTCCCGCTCGGCGTCGATGGCGTCACGAGAGGCGGCCAGCTGCTCGGCCTGCACCCGGAGCTCCTCCTCGGCCACCCGCAACTCCTCCATCCCCGTCGAGAACTCGGCCACCGCCTCTTGGGCCCAGGCTGCCTCCACGTGCCGGCCTGCGAGGACGTCGTCGACCAACTGCCCGATCTTCTGGGCTGTGCGCTCGAGGGCTACGGAGAGCTCGAGGGGGTCACTCGCGGAAAGAGTCATCGGAACCGTCCTCCATCATCACGACCGCCCCGCCGACACGCCCTTCACCGTTCATGGGGGCGATTACCACGACACACGCGATCTCCCTACCCCGGCGGTTCACCGCCTTCACCACGAGGCGAGCCTTTTCCTCGGCGCCCGACAGGGCGGCCCAGACCGGTTGGCGCAGCTCGCCCACCGGCAGGCCGATGTCGAGGTTGAGGAAGCTGTGGCCGACGACCTCGTCGGGGCGCAGGCCCCACAGCTCCTGGGCCTGGGCGTTCCACGCCCGCACCATCAGGTCGGTGTCGAGCACGGCCACGCCCGCGTGCAGGCTCCCCAGCACCGACTCGAGGAACTGGTTGGCCTCGTCGAGCTCGCTGGTGCGGCGGCGCAGCTCGGTGTTGAGGGTCTCCAGCTCCTCGTTGGTGGACTGGAGCTCCTCGTTCATCGTCTCCAGCTCCTCGTTGGTGGAGTGGAGCTCCTCGTTGGTGGTCTCCAGCTCCTCGTTGGTGGAGTGGAGCTCCTCGTTGGTGGTCTCCAGCTCCTCGACGGTCGACTGGAGCTCCTCGTAGGCGATCTCCAGCTCCCGCTGCGAGCGCTCCAGCTCCTGGCGGAGCTGGCGGGCGGCGGTCACGTCCACGAACGTGGCCGTCGCCCCCAGCAGCGCTCCTGCTCGCTCGACGGGGAGCACGACGACGTCGAAGTACACCGTCTCCCCGGTGGGCTGGCGGTGCTCGACCTCGCTCAGGGTGACCGGGCGGCGGTGGGCCAGGGCCTGCTCGATCGGCCCCCGCAGCTCCACCGGCCGGTAGGACACCTCCAGGTCGCGCAACGGCCTGCCCACCTGGGCCAGGCCGATGCCCAGCACCGTGCGGGCCTGGCGGTTGCTGGCCACGACCGTCCCGGCGGTGTCGACGGCGAACTGGGCCGGCGCCCAGGAGTCGTACGCAGCCTCCAAGAGGTTGCGAGCCTGGCGGCGGGTGTCGGCGGGGTCGGCCGGAGG
>DATLGZ010000125.1:0-3588 GCA_035540235.1 Acidimicrobiales bacterium
CGACGGGGTGCGGGTCTTCATCAACAACACCATGGTGCTGGAGCGCTGGTCGGAGGGCGGCTCGCCCGCCGACTCCATCTCCGGGTCCTCCATCGTCCTGACCCCGGGCACCACCGTGCCCATCAAGGTGGAGTTCTTCGAAGGCTCCGGAGCCGCGGGGTTGACCCTGGCCGTGTCCGGGCCGCTGGGGGCCAACGGGGCCACCAAGGCCGTCATCGTGCCCCCGGACTGGCTGGCAGGCGACCCCGGGCCGCTGCCCGCGGGCTGGACGCTGTCGGCGGGGCCGGCCTACGTGGGCGCCCGGGCCTTCGAGCACGGGGTGACGCTGACCGACGCCGGCGGCGGGCTGCACACCTACGCCGCGACGGGGTCGGGCTATGCGCCCCCGCCCGGGGAGGACGGGGTGCTGGTGCGCAACACCGACAACACCCTGACACTCTTGGCCGACGAGGGGACCTACGTCTTCGACACCGTGGGCCAGCTCTTCTCGGCCACCGCCCGCGACGACGAGGCCGCCGCCTCGGGCGCCAACACCGCCGGGATCAACTACGCGTTCTCCACGGCGGCCGGCCGTCCCCGACGCCTGCTGGAGCTGCGCGACCCCGTCGGCGCCCGGGTGGTGAGGCTGCACTACGGGAACTTCCCCTCCGACGACCCGAACCTCCCCGACAAGTACCGCTGCCCCAACACGCCGGCCGGCTTCGCCAACCCGCCCGACAACCAGCTGTGCCAGGTCGAGTACTGGGACGGCACCTCGACCTTCCTGCGCTACAACAGCGCCGGCCAGTTGGTGCGCATCGAGGAGGCGGGCGGCGCCATCACCGACTACGCCTACGGCGCCAACACCCGGCTGGCCACCGTGCGCGACCCCCTGGCCTACGACGCCGTCGCCGCCGGCGGGCTGACGGGCGTGGCCGACAACAACACCAGCCGCACGGCGATCGCCTACGACGCCGCCACGGCCAAGGTGACCTCGGTCACCCTGCCGGTCCCCGACCCGTGGAACGCCGGCGCCCTGGCCCCCGCCCACAGCTACGAGTACGTCTCGACCGCCGAGACCCGGGTCCACGTCGCCGGGCTCACCGGCGCCGACGAGCCCAACGGCTACAACCGCAAGGTCACCTTCGACACCGCCGGGCGCACGCTCTCCAGCCTCGACGCCACGGCCAAGGCGACCACCTTCTCCTGGGACGACGGCGACCGCCTCACCTCGACCACCGACCCGGCCAACCGGCGCAGCACCACCATCTACGACGCCGACGCCACCAGGGCGCAGCTGACCGGGCGGGTCAGCGACACCTACGGCCCGGCCCCGGCCACCTGCTTCGCCACCACCGGCCTGCCCAACGGCAGCTGCGCCGTGCCCCCGCCCCACACCCACACCGACTTCGACACCGTGGCCGGAGTGGCGGTCAACGGCCTGGCCATGGTGGGCTGGAACAACACCGGCTTCGGAGGCCCGCCCATGGTGCGTTCCCTGGCCTCGCCCACCAGCGGCGTGCTCCTCAGCGCCACGCCCCCCGGCCTGCCCTCGGGGTCGTGGTCGGCCCGCTACAGCGGGGAGATCAACCTGGCCGCCACCGGCACCTATGGCTTCACCCTGGCCGCCACCGGCGGCAGCGCCCGCCTGTTCATCGATGACGCCCTGGTGGCCGACAGCGCGGTGGCCGGGGGCTCGGGCACCCGGGCCAACACCCTCGCCGGCCGCCACCGGGTGCGTGTCGACTTCTCCGCCACCGCCGCCTCGCCCAGCCTCACGCTGACCTGGACCCCGCCGGGCGGCTCGTCGGGGCCGCTGGGCGCGGCCAGCCTGGCCCCCCGGCTGGGCCATCCCACCCGCGGCGAGTCCGACGACGACCACGGCGTGGCCGCGATCGTCGGCGCGGCGGTCTATGACTCCCTGGAGCGGGGCGTGGTCAGCCAACGCTGGACCGACCCCGCGGCGCTCGCGCTGGTCACCACCGCCACCTACGAGGCCGCCGGCCTGCGCCGGCCCCAGTCCTGGACCCGGCCCGCCGGCGACGTGGCCGACGCCGACACGGCCACCGCCTACGCCTACTACACCGACACCCAGAACGACGTCGGCGCCTGCGGGCAGGCCACCGGCGTCAACCAGGCCGGGCTGCCCCGGACCACCACCGCCCCCAGCCCCGACGCCAGCGCCAACGGCCGGCGGGTCGAAGAGGTGCTCTATGACCCCGCCGGGCGGGTCAAGGCGTCGCGAGTCAACACCGAGGACTGGAGCTGTCGCACCTATGACGCCCGGGGCCGGCTCACCCGGTCCACCGTCCCCGCCTACGGCGGCCAAGCCGGCCACATCTTCGACTACGACTACGCCGTCGGCGGCAACCCCCTGCTGTCCAAGGTCAGCGAGGGCACCACCTCGATGACCACCAAGGTCGACCTGCTGGGCCGGGTGGTGTCCTACACCGACGTGTGGGACAAGACCACCACCTCGACCTACGACCAGGCCGGGCGCCTCACCGCCAGCTCCGGGCCCGCGGGCGCCGTGGTGGTCACCTACGACCCGGCCGGGCGACCCAAGACCCAGAGCCTCGACGGGGCCCTCATGGCCACCGCCTCCTACGACGGCGCCGGCGAGCTGGCCGGCGTGTCCTACGCCGCCGCCCTCAACGGCGGCAACGGCACCTCGCTGTCGGCCATCGGCCGCCACCCCACCGGCATGGTCACCGCCCTGACCTGGACCGGCCCCGCCGGCACCCTGGCCAGCGACGTGCTCACCCGCTCACAGTCGGGCAAGGTCGTCGATGAGACAATTGACGGCACGGACGCCTATCCCGCCGGGAACAACTTCGACTACGACGCCGCCGGGCGCCTGATCCGGGCGCGGGTCCCCGGCCACGACCTGCAGTACGCCTTCGCCGCCACCGGGGGCTGTGGCCCCCAGGCCGCCCCCGGGCGCAACACCAACCGCACCTCGGTCATCGACAACGGCGGGCCCCCGACCACGTACTGCTACGACAACGCCGACCGCCTCGTCTCCAGCAGCGACGCCGCGGTGGGCACCCCGGCCTATGACACCCACGGCAACACCACCACCCTGGGCGCCCAGACCCTGATCTACGACGGGGCCGACCGTCACATGGAGACCAAGGTCGCAGGTGCCACCCTGGTCCGCTATGAGCGCGACCCCACCGGGCGCATCGTCTTGCGCAAGGAGGGCAGCGACCCCGAGGTTCACTACGGCTTCCCCGGCCCCGGCGACTCCCCGGGCTTCGTGATGGACGCCGCCAACAACGTCATCGAGCGCACCGTCGGACTCATCGGCGGCGTGCTCGTCACCAAGCGGGGCGGGCTGCTCGTGGTCGGCGACGTGTGGAGCTACCCCAACGTCCACGGCGACGTCATGGCCGTCGCCGACCACCTCGGGCTCAAACTGGGAACGACCAAAACCTACGATCCCTTCGGCCAGCTCCTCACCCCGCCGCCGCCCGACAACTCGGCCGGTAACTTCGACTACGGGTGGCTGGGATCCCACCAGCGTCCCCTCGAGCACGCCGGCACCCTGGCCACCATCGAGATGGGGGCTCGCCAGTACGTGCCTTCCCTGGGGCGGTTCCTCCAGGT
>DATLGZ010000126.1:0-2624 GCA_035540235.1 Acidimicrobiales bacterium
CGCCCGCTCACCCGGTCGGTCGGGCGGGGGGCGGTTGGTGACGCCGCCGCCGCGCTAGGAAGCGCGGCGGCGGCGTGCGAGCCAGGCCTTGCGCAGTTTGCGGCGCTCCTCCTCGGAGGTGGCGCCCCATACGCCGGCCTCCTGGTTGGTGGCCAGGGCGAACTCGAGGCACTGCGACTGGGCGTCACAGGCCCGGCACACGGCCTTGGCCGCCTCGATCTGGTCGAGCGCCGGACCGGTCGTGCCGATGGGGAAGAACAGGTCCGGGTCGGTGTCCCGGCACGCCGCTCGCTGCCGCCAGTCCTCGACGTCCCAGTCGTACGTGCGGCTCCACGTCAGGGCCACGCTGCGCCTCCCCGAGTTATACTTGTGAATCTTTTCACAAAGCCCCGCAGCGCTCGACCAGGCGGGCGCGACGGGGGGTGTGTCGGGAACCTTACTCCCGGGTCGCTGCCTTGAGCAAGCGGTATGTGCGAGATTTCTCAAAGTCGGCCCCATCTGTGGCGCGTCCCGTCACTCGTCGTGGTCAGGGCGTGACGAGCAGCAGCCTCTCCGGCTCCCAGGAGAAGGTGAGGCGGCCGGCCTCGCCCAGGTAGTCCCCGTCCGCCTGGTAGGGGATGCCGGCCCGGCCCGGGGCGGCGGCCACGGTGACCTCCTTGAGCTCGGGGCGGTAGTCGACCCACGAGCTCGTCTGCAGCTTCCGGCCCGATCCCAGGGTGGCCCCCACGAGGGGGAGGAACTTGCCGAAGCGGATGGTGCGCAGGGTGACGAGGACGAGCGGGCGGTCGAGGCCGGCGTCGGGCGCGACCTGGAGGCGGCGGAGGCCCAGGTAGGTGTAGGGGTTGGAGTTGAGGCAGATGGCGAAGTAGCCGTCGTCCACGTAGGTTGTCCCGTCCTGCTCGACGGCCAGGTGAGGGGCCTTGCGGTCGAAGCGGCGGAACCAGGTGGCGAAGGCGGCGTACACGAACACCGCCTGGCCGATCTTGCGCTTCAGCTCCGGCTTCTGCTCGACCTTCTCGACGACGGCGGCGTCGAAGCCCATGCCCACGTGGAAGAGGAAGTAGCGGCCGTTGACGAGGCCGAGGCCGATCGGCCGGGGCGGCTTGGCCAGCGCCGCCGGCAGCTGGGCGGCGGCGGGCTTGACCTTGCGGGCCATGCCGATGGTGCGGGCGAACACGTTGGTCGAGCCGCCGGGCAGGGCGGCCAGCGCCGTCCTCGTGCCGGCGAGGCCGTTGGCCGCCTCGCTCACCGTGCCGTCCCCGCCCAGCACCACCACCGCGTCGGCCCCGCCGTCGGCGGCCGCCCGGGCCAGGTCGATGGCGTGGTTGCGGTAGAGCGTCTCGACGACGGCGAGGTCGTAACCCTGGCCCAGGACCTCCTCGACCGCCGCCCGCCGCTTGGGCGTGTACGCCGACGCCTTGGGGTTGACGACCAGCGTCAGCTTCACGGCTACTCCTCCTCGGTAGACGCCTCCCGCAGCTGGGCCAGGCTGCGGGCGAGCAGGCGGGAGACGTGCATCTGCGAGATCCCCAGGCGGCTGGCGATCTCGGACTGGGTGAGGCCCTCGAAGAAGCGCAGGTGGAGGATCATCCGCTCCCGGGGCGGGAAGCGGGCGATGAGCGGCGACAGGGCGACGCGGTGCTCGCTGTCGATGAGGCCCTGGTCTTCCACGCCCAGCTGGCTGGACAGGGCGCTGTCGTCCTCGTTGCCGGCGGGGGCGTCGAGGGACGTGAACCGGTAGGCGTGGCCCGCTTCTATGGCCTCCACCACCTCTTCCTCCGACACCTTGGCCGCCGCCGCGATCTCGGGGATCGTGGGCGACCGCCCCAGCTCCTGGGACAGGGTGCTGACCACCGCCCCCAGGCGCAGGTGCAGCTCCTGCACCCGGCGGGGCACCCGCACCGCCCAGCCCTTGTCGCGGAAGTGGCGCTTGAGCTCGCCCACGATGGTGGGGGTGGCGTAGGTGGAGAACTCCAGGCCCCGGTCGGGGTCGAAGCGGTCGACCGCCTTGAGCAGCCCCAACGAGGCCACCTGCATCAGGTCGTCGAGGGGCTCGCCCCGGTTGGTGAACCGCCGGGCCAGGTACTCGGCCAGCCCCATGTGGGCGGTCACCAGCTCGTCGCGCAGGCCGCGGTCGCGCGACTCGGCGTACTGCGCGAACTTGCGGCGCAGCTCCTCGCGGTCGTCGGTCTCGGCGGGCATGCTCAGCCGTCCCGGTGGCGCTTCACGATGCGGAAGGTGGGTCCCTCCAAGCCCGGCTCGAGATGGCACTCGTCGGTCACGGCCCCGAGGATCTGCATGGAGAGCGGCGACAGCAAGGGCTCGTGGCCCCCGTCGGAGAAGTGACCCTCACCCTCGACCTCCAGGCCGTCGGGGAGCATGCGGTAACGCATGGTCACGGTGCCGGCCCGGCCGTTGGGCCCGACCAGGGCGAAGCAGAGCTCGTCGATGGCGATGCGCAGGTCGTCGACCTCGTCGAGGGTGAAGCCCACCCGGCTGGCCACCCCGGCGGCCAGGATGCGCGTCATCCTCAGGTACTCGGGCTGCGCCGGAACTGCCAGTCGGACTTCTGCCTCGGCCACGGTTCGCCCGACCGTAGTCGAGGGCGGGCCGGCGCTCAGCCG
>DATLGZ010000127.1:0-2026 GCA_035540235.1 Acidimicrobiales bacterium
CGCAGGATCAGTACCCACGATGCCAGGCCGTGCTCGCACCACGCCTCCGGCGCCACCAGGCACTCGTCGGGGCAGCGGCACACGCCGTCGGCCACCCAGTCGGCGAGCGTGTCGTCGTCGGGTGGGGCCCAGCCGCTGTTGACCTCGAACCAGGCGTGGGCGTTGCGCACCGCCTCCTCCGCCGTCACCCCTCGGTCACGAAGTCGATGAGCCGCTCCACCGCCCCCACCAGGGCCGGCTCCAGGTCGGCGTAGGTCCGCACCGACCCGAGCAGTCGCCGCCACGCCGAGGCGGGGTCGTCCCACCCCAGCCGCCGGCACACTCCCACCTTCCACTCCTCGCCGAGGGGGACGTCGGGCCATGCCCCGATGCCCACCACCGGCGGCTTCACCGCCTGCCAGACGTCGACGAACGGCGTTCCCGTCACCAGCACGTGGGGATGGGCGACGGCCGCCGCCAGCCGCGCCTCCTTGGTCCCGGGCACGAGGTGGTCGACGAGCACGCCCACGCGGGCGCCCGGCCCCGGGTCGAGGGCGGCGAGGGCGGCCGCCAGCCCGTCGATCCCGTCGAGCCGCTCCACCACCACGCCCTCGACCCGCAGGTCGTCGCCCCACACCCGCTCCACCAGCTCGGCGTCGTGGACCCCCTCCACCAGGATGCGGCTGGCCCGCGCCACCCGGGCCCGCGACCCGGCCACGGCCAGCGACCCCGACGCGGTGACGGCCGGCGCCACCCCGCCCGGCGCCGGCGGTGGCCGCACCACGGTGGTGGCCCTCCCGTCGATGGCGAAGGCGCCGGGCGTGAGCGGGAACAGCCGCTCCGACCCGCTCATGCCCCTCACCACCACGCCGTCGGGCTCCAGCCGCAGGAGGGCCCCGGTGAACCCGCTGGCCCGGTGGGTCACCCGCAGCCCGGCGGCGAAGGCCCGCTCGGGGTAGGCGGCCCGCACCCTGGCCGGCCCGTCGATCGGCCCCGACAGGATCCCGGCCCACGGGTCACGCCTCGTCATGGTACGAAGAAACCTACCGGCCGCCGCCGCACCCGCGGTGGCTCGGCCGGGCGTCAGGCCCTGTCGAACAGCAGGTCGCGCCCGGCCGCCTGCAGGAGCGAGCGGGTGGCGGCGTGTTTGGGCGCCATGAGCAGGTCGGTGCCGGTGCCCTCCTCCACGACCCGGCCCCGGTCCATGACCAGCACCCGGTCGCACACCCGCAGGACGGCGGCCAGGTCGTGGGAGACCAGCACCATGGCCATCCCCCGGTCGACCTGGAGCTGCTTGAGCAGCTGCAGCACCTTGGCCTGCTCGGAGGGGTCGAGCATGGAGACGGGCTCGTCGGCCACCAGCAGCTTCGGCTCCAGCACCAGCGCCCGGGCCAGCGCCACCCGCTGGAGCTGGCCTCCCGACAGCTCGTGTGTGTACCGCTGGCGGAACGAGGGCTCGCCCGGCAGGCGGGCCGCCCGCAGGCACTCCACCACCTGGCGGTCCCGCTCCTCGGGCTCGCCGATGCCCTGCAGCTCCAGCGGCTCCCGCACCGCCTTCTCCACCGTGAAGCGGGCCGACAGCGCCTCGTAGGGGTCCTGGAACAGCAGCTGGGCCCGCCGGCGGGCCGCCTTGAGCTCGCGGCCCGACGCCGCCATCAGGTCGCGCCCCTCCAGCTCGACCGTGCCCTCGTCGGGGTCGAGGAGGCGCACCAGCATGTTGGCCACCGTCGACTTGCCCGCGCCGGTGGAGCCCACCAGCCCCACCACCTCGCCCTCGGACACCGACAGGCTCACCCCGTCGACGGCGGCGAACCGCTCCTTGCGCAACAGCCGGCCCGGCACCTCGTAGGTCTTGCGCAGGCCGGTGGCCCGCAGCAAAGGCACCACGCCGCCCCGCACGCAGGCGACCTGCCGCTCGCCGCCTTCCCCCAGGGGTGGGATGAGCGGCGGCCGGCCATCCGAACAGATGTCGATCTCCTGCGTGCAGCGCCCGGCGAAGGGGCACCCCGGGGCGACCTGGGTGGGGCTCGGCGGGTCGCCGCGGATG
>DATLGZ010000128.1:0-3618 GCA_035540235.1 Acidimicrobiales bacterium
CCTTCGCCCCCACCCCCGAGCAGGCGGCCGCCATCGCCGCCCCCCTCGGGCCGCTGCTGCTGGTGGCGGGGGCGGGCACGGGCAAGACCACGGTCATGGCCCAGCGCATCCTGCACGTGGTGCGGGCCGGCCTGGCCCGGCCCGACCAGGTGCTGGGCCTCACCTTCACCAACAAGGCGGCGCTCAACCTGAAGGAGAAGGTGCGCGCCGCCCTGGGTCCCGACGCCGACGTCACCGTCGCCACCTACCACTCCTTCGGCGCCTCGCTGGTGTCCAACCACTTCCTCGAGTTGGGCCTCGACCCCGGCGCCGAGCTGCTCGACCGGGCCCAGGCCTGGCAGCTGCTGTTCAGCGTGTTCGACGAGTTCCGCTTCGAGCGGCGCAGCGCCCTCGTGCCCAACGTCATCCTCGACGCCGCCCTCACCCTGGCCTCCCGGGCCGCCGACTACCTGGTGCCCGTCGCCGCAGTGGCGGCCGACTGCCTGTTCGTGGCCCGGGAGACGCCGTGGAAGGGCACACGCGACACCGCCCTGGCCCGCCTCGAGCTGTGCCAGGTGGTGGAGGCGTACGAGCGCCGCAAGCGGGAGCGCCACCTGCTCGACTACGGCGACCAGGTGGCGTTGGCGGTGCGCTTGCTGGAGGAGCACCCCGAGGTGGCCGCCGCCGAGCGGGAGCGCCACCCGGTGGTGCTGCTCGACGAGTACCAGGACACCAACTATGCCCAGCGCCGGCTGCTCCAACTGCTCTACCCGCCGGGCGCGGCGGTCACCGCGGTGGGCGACGACATGCAGTCGATCTACGCCTTCCGGGGCGCCCACCTCTTCAACATCCTCCACTTCCCCGATCACTTCGGGGGAGGGGCCCGGCGGGAGCTGCAGACCACCTTCCGGTTCGGGGAGCCCCTCAACACGGTGGCCAACCGCATCCAGGCCCAGGTGGGCGACGCCCTGCCCAAGGCGCTGGTGCCCCGGCCGGGAGCGGCGCCCACCGCCGTGGAGTGCTTCCTGGCCGCCGACGACCGGGAGGAGGCGGCCGCCATCGCCGACGACGTGGTGGCCCGCCACGCCCGCGGCGAGGCGGCGTGGGGCGACCACGCCGTGCTGTGCCGCAAACGGCGGCTGATCGGCCCCGTCCGCGACGCCCTCCTGGAGCGGGGCGTGCCCGTCGAGGTGGTGGGCGCCAGCGGGCTGCTGGACCGCCCCGAGATCGTCGACCTGGTGGCCTGGATCGAGGTGGTGGCCGACCCGTCCGCCCTCGTGGCCCTGCTGCGCCTGCTGCGAGGGCCGCGCTACCGCCTCGGCCTGCGCGACCTGGCCGCCCTCGCCCGCCACGGCCGGGAGATCGGCGGCACCGTGGCCGATTCCGTGGACGACCTCGAGTCGGTGCCCGACCTGTCCCCCGCCGCCCGGGCCCGGCTGGCCGACTACCGGCGGGAGCGGGCCGAGCTGGCCGAGCTGGCCCGGCGGGTGCCCCTGCTCGACCTGGCCGAGACCATCGTGCTCCACACCGGGCTGTGGCACGCCGCCGGCGACCAGGGCCGGGAGAACGTGCTCCGCTTCCTCGACCTGGCCGCCCGCTTCCGCCCCATCGAGGGCGACCCCGGGCTCACCGCCTTCGTCGAGTACCTCCAGCTGCTGGGCGAGTCGGAGGAGGACGTGGCCGAGGCCCACTCCCCCGAGGCCGACTCGGTGCGGGTGATGACCGTCCACCAGGCCAAGGGGCTGGAGTTCCCCGTGGTCTACGTGCCCGGCCTGGCCGGCAGGGGGTCGTCCCGGATCTTCCCCGACGACCGGGCCCACGAGAACGCCCTCTCCAACGCGTCGGCCCTGCCCTGGTGGCTGCGGGCCGACGACGAGGGCATCCCCGCCCCGTCCCTCGCCACCCAGAAGGAGATAAACGACGCCATCCGCAAGCGCCGCCGCGACGAGGAGTGGCGGCTGCTCTACGTGGCCTGCACCCGCGCCCGCCGCCACCTGGTGTGCTCGGCTGCGCACTGGTACCCGGGGGCGTCCCAGCCCCAGGGGCCGTCGGAGTTCTACGACTTCGTGGCCGGCCTGGCCGCCGAGGGGCTGGTCACTGAGCGGTTCCGCCACGAGCCCGCCACCGTCGACCCCGACGTGGCCGCCAAGGAGCGCAACCGCGTGGCGGCCGGCGCCGGTCGTTACGCTGCCGCGGTGGCGTCCGACCCGGACCAGCTGCGGCTCGACGACGTGGCCGTGTCGCCGGCGGCCACCGCCCCCCGCCGGGCCGTGCCCTCCGCCCTGTCGGTCACCGGCCTGGTCACCTTCGCCCGCTGCCCCAAGCAGTTCTTCTGGTCGGTGGTGCGGCCCCTCCCCCGCCGCTCGTCCCCGGCGGCCCGCATGGGCACCGCCGTCCACCGCTGGATCGAGCAGCGGTCGGGCCGCCAGCTGTCGCTGCTGGAGCCCTCCGGCCCCGAGGGCGACTTCGAGGCCGGCGCCCCGCCCGCCGGCGACTCCTCCACCGCTCTCAAGAAGTCCTTCCTGGCCAGCCCGTGGGCCGACCTCGACCCCGAGCGGGTGGAGGCGCCCTTCGTGCTGGCGGCCGGGCGCCACGTGGTGCGGGGCCGGGTCGACGCCGTCTACCGGCGGGAGGGCCGCCTGGAGCTCGTCGACTTCAAGACGGGGCGGGCGGCGGCCCCCGGCGACCGGCCCGCGGCCGTGCAGCTCAACCTCTACGGGCTGGCCGCGGTGGACACGTGGGGGGCCGACCCCGACCGCCTGCGCACCACCTACTGCTACCTCCGCCCCGACGAGCCCCCCGCCCTCATGAGCGCCGACTGGGACTCGGAGGCGGTGGAGGCGGTGCGGGCCGACCTGGCCGCCACCCTCGACGCCCTGGCCACCGAGCGCTTCGACCCCACGCCCGGGCGGTGGTGCCGGGGCTGCGACTTCCTGCCCGCCTGCGGGGCCGGCCAGCGGCACGTGCAGGAGTGATGTGGTCCCTCGGTCCCCCCTAGGCTCCCTCGCTCGCGCTCCCGAACGCGCTCGCCCTGGCCTACCTTTGAGACGGTGCGCCAGGGGTTGACCCAGGACCAGATCGCCCTCGTCCTCGGGCGGGCGGCCGAGCTCGACCGTGAGCTGGCCTCGCCGCCCGACACCGGCCTCGACGACACGGCGGTGGAGCAGGCGGCGGTGGAGGCGGGCATCTCGTCGGCCTCGGTGCGCAGGGCCCTGGCCGAGTGGCGGGCGGGCGTGCTGGTCGAAGCCCCCGGGGCCCGGCCCAAGCGGTACGTCCTGGGCCCGCCCACGCTGACCGTGTGCCGCAGCCTGCCCGGGCCGGCGGCAGCGGTGGAGCAGCAGCTGCACCGGTTCCTGCACGACCAGCTGTTCGAGCTGCGGCGCGACTTCGGCACCCGCACCACCTGGATCCGCCGCCGGGGCCTGGAGGCCACCGCCCGCCGGGCCGTCGACCGGGCGGTGGGCAACCGCCTCGTCCTGCGGGAGGTCAACCACGTCGACCTCTCGGTGGTCGACCAGGACGAGGAGTGGGCGCTAGTCCGCCTCGACCTCGACGTGCTCGCCCACCGCCACGCCCAGGGCACGATCGCGGGGTCGGCCACCGCCGTGGGCGGCGGCGTGGCGGTGGGCACCGCCGCCG
>DATLGZ010000129.1:0-2950 GCA_035540235.1 Acidimicrobiales bacterium
GTAGAGGTCGGCGGTGCGGCGGGCGACGGCGGCCCAGCTGAAGCGCTCCACCACCCGCCGGCGGCCGGCCTCCCCGAACCGCCGGGCCGTCCCGGGCTCGGCCAGCAGGCGGTTGACGGCGGCGGCCAGGCCCGCCTCGAAGGCGGAGGGGTTGCCCTCGAAGGCCACCAGGCAGCCCGTCTCCCCGTCCACGACGATCTCGGGTATCCCGCCGGTGGCGGTGGCCACCACCGGCGCTCCGCACGCCATGGCCTCCACGTTCACCAGCCCGAAGGGCTCGTAGACCGACGGGCACACGAACACGGCGGCGTGGGACAGCAGCTGCACCACGTCGGTGCGGGGCAGGTGCTGGTCGACCCAGACCACGCCCGCCCGCCGTCGGGCCAGGTCGGCCACCCTCCGGCGGACCTCCTCCCCCTCGGCCGGGCTGTCGGGGGCGGCCGCGCACAGCACGAGCTGAGCCGCGCCGTCGAAGCGGGCGGCGGCGGCCACCAGGTGGAAGATCCCCTTCTGGCGGGTGATCCGCCCGACGAACAGCACGTAGGGCCGGCCCAAGTCGACGCCCAGCCGTTCGAGGGCGGACGTCGACGGGTCGGGGTGGTACGTCCCCGTGTCGACGCCGTTGTGGATGACCCGGACGCGGGCCGGGTCGAGGGACGGGTAGACGCCCAGCAGGTCGGCCCGGGTGGCCTCCGACACGGCGATCACCGCGTCGGCCGCCTCCACCGCCGTCCGCTCGCAGAACAGCGACAGGGCGTAACCGCCGCCCAGCTGGTCGGCCTTCCACGGCCGCAGGGGCTCGATGCTGTGGCTCGTCACCACGTGCGGGATGCCGTGCAGCAGCTTGGCCAGGTGGCCGCCGAGGTTGGCGTACCAGGTGTGGCTATGGACCAGGTCGGCCCCGGCCACCTCCCCGGCCATGGCCAGGTCGACCGACATCACCCCGAGGGCGGGCGACGCCGACAGCGCCCCCCACGGCTGGTACGCCCCCGCCACCACGGGCGCGGGCCGGGGCGCCCCGAAGCAGTGGACCTCCACGTCCACCAGGCCGGCCAGCTCGCCCACCAGGTGCTCGACGTGCACCCCCGCCCCGCCGTACACCTCCGGGGGGAACTCGCGGGTCAGGACCGCGACCCTCACCGGGTCATCCCGCCGGCACTTCCGTCCCCTTGCCCACCACGACCACTCCCCGGTCGGAGATGGTGAAGCGGCGCCGGTCGGCCTCGGGGTCCACGCCGATCGTCACCCCGGCGGGGACCCTCACGAACTTGTCCAGGATGGCGTTGCACACCACCGAGCCCGGCTCCACCACGACGCCGTGCATGAGCACCGACCGCTCCACCAGGGCGTGCGGCTCCACCCGAACCCCGGGCGAGACCACCGACTCGCGCACCGTCCCTCCGGAGATGATCGCCCCTGCGCACACCAGCGAGTTGAAGGCCTGCCCGGTGCGGCCCGGGTCCTCGAGGACGAACTTGGCGGGCGGCTGGGTGGGGCCGGAGGTGTGGATCGGCCAGTCGTCGTTGTACAGGTTGAACACGGGGTGGACGGAGACGAGGTCCATGTGCGACTCGTGGAAGGCGTCCAGCGTCCCCACGTCACGCCAGTAGCCGCGGTCCCGCTCGGTGCAGCCGGGGACGTAGTTGTCCCCGAAGTCGTAGACGTGGGCCGCGCCCGCTTCGACCATCCTCGGGATGATGCTGCCGCCGATGTCGTGGACCGACGACTCGTCGTGGGCGTCGGCCCGCACCGCGTCCACCAGCACCTTGGTCGTGAACACGTAGTTGCCCATCGACGCCAGCACCCGGCCCGGCGCCTCGGCCAGGCCCCGGGCGTCGGCCGGCTTCTCGCGGAAGCGGTTGATGGCCGTTCCCGCCGCCCCCCGCTCGAGGACCCCGAACTCGCTGGCCTGGCTGCGGGGGACCTGGATGGCGGCGACGGTCACCCCTGCCCCGGACGCGACGTGCTGGGCCAGCATCTGGCGGGGGTCCATGCGGTAGATGTGGTCGGCGCCGAACACGAGCACGTAGTCGGGGCGCTCGTCGCGGATGAGGTTGAGGTTCTGGTAGATGGCGTCGGCCGAGCCGGCGAACCACCGTGGCCCCACCCGCATCTGGGCCGGCACCGGCGTGACGTAGTCGCTGAGGAGGGTCGACAGCCGCCAGGTGCGGGAGATGTGCAGGTCGAGGCTGTGGCTCTTGTACTGGGTGAGGACGACGATGCGGAGGAAGCCCCCGTTGGCCAGATTGGACAGGGCGAAGTCGATCAGCCGGTAGTGCCCGGCAAAGGGGACGGCGGGTTTGGCCCGGTCGGCCGTGAGGGGGTAGAGCCGTTTGCCCTCCCCGCCCGCCAGAACCATCGCCATGACACGCGGCTCAGCCACCGGCCGGGCAACGTAACACCCGTTAATCGCCCCGGGCGCGCTTCGGGCCCGTCGGCGCCGGGTAGAGGTTCCCTGCCGTTGAGCAGCAGCGGACCAGTCTCCGGCAACACCAGTGGCGCCTGCCCCGGCGCGGGCCCCCGAAAGGACGAGTTCCATGCACAAGACCCTCGTTGCGTTGAGCCGGGCTGGCCTCCTCGGGCTCACCGGCCTCGCCGGCCGCAACCGGGGCGGCTCACGGTCCACGGACGTCCGCGGCACAGCCGCCTCCCGCTGAGCCATCGCGAACGTCCGTCCCCAGGGGCGGCCGGCTGGAGCCCGGTCGGCCGCCCCGCCCCCTTCCCAGTCCAAAGGAGGACTCGAATGGCCGAAAGGCACACACTTGCCCGCTCCCTGCACGAGCTCGGTCTGGCCGCCTGGTTCGGCGGCTCGCTGATGGGCACCATCGGCGTGAACGGGGCCGCCGCCGAAGTCGACTCCCCACGGCAGCGGGCGCGGGTGGCGAACGCCGGCTGGGACCGGTGGTCCCCCGTCAACCTGGCCGCCATCGGCGCCCACCTGGCCGGCTCC
>DATLGZ010000130.1:0-3965 GCA_035540235.1 Acidimicrobiales bacterium
GCGCCTGCGGGTGCGAGTGCTGCGACACCGCGCCCGAGGGCGACAAGGCGCCAGCCTCCGCCTGACCGCCCGAGCGGCGAAGACGAGGGGGGCGGCTCCGGCCGCCCCCCTCGTCGTTTGCCCGCCCCCCGGCGGGGAACAAACGTCCAGCGGCTCAGCAGCGACGCCGGCACTCCCCCCCTTGGGACAGCAAGGAGAGCTCACATGCCGGACATGCCGGACATGCAGCCGGACATGCAGTCGGACCTGCCGGGCCAGCCGGGAACCCCTGAGGGCGAGGCGGGCCACCCCGAGTCCGAGCCCACCGCCCCCAGCGTCGAGGGGCGCGACGTCGACACCGAGGGCAGTCGACACGAGGGCAGTCGACACGAGGGCAGTGGCGAGGCGGGGTCGTGACCCTGCGCCGGTTCCTCGCCCTGGTGGCGGTGGCGGCCCTGCTCGTGCCGGCGGGCGTGGCCGCCGCCCAGACCGTGCCCCGTGACGACCCGCCCGCCACCGGCGGCCCGTCGGGCACGGGCGGCAACGTGCCCGGCGCGGGCCGGACCGGCAATGGCGTCGGCCTACCCGACGAAGGCGGCGGGGGAGGCAACGGCATGCTGGTGGCCGCCATCGGAGTGGGCGTGGCCGTGGTCGCCGTCGCCGCCATAGCCGCCGCCGGCCGCCGCCACCGGCGGGTGGAGGCGGGGGACCCGGTGGGGTTCGGAGACGATCGCGCCCAAACGTGACCGGATCGGTTTCGCGCCGGGGGCCGGCCGGGTAGGCCAACAGTCGCTGAGCAGCCAGCTGCCGGGCGACCTCCCGCCCACTCCCGGTTGCCCCCCTCCCCCCGGGTAAGGCCGGACCGGCGCGCCTGGCAGCGGGCTGCTCCGTCCCCTGCCATCATGGCCGCAGGTGGACGAGCGGGGCGGGATGCAGCTGGCGGAGGTGAACGTGGCCCGCCTGCGCGCCCCCGTCGACGATCCGGCCATGGCCGGCCTGGTACGGGCCCTCGACGACGTCAACTGGCTGGCCGACCGCAGCCCCGGCTTCGTGTGGCGCCACCGGCCCGCCGCCGGCCCGCTCACCATGGGCGAGCTGCCGCCCGAGGGCGAGGTGGTGGTGACCCTGTCGGTGTGGAGCGACTACGAGGCCCTGCACGCCTACGTCTTCCGCAGCGCCCACGGGCTGTTCATGCAGCGGCGGGCCCGCTGGTTCGTGCCCATCCGGGGCTTCACCACCGCCCTGTGGTGGGTGGCCGGGGGCGAGCAGCCCATCGTGGAGGAGGGGCTGGCCCGCCTGCGCCACCTGCGGGCGCACGGCCCCAGCCCCCGGGCCTTCTCCCTCCGCCACCAGTTCTCCCCCACCGGCGAGGCTCGCAGCCGCGCCGGCTGACGGGCTGGCTCAGTGAGGGTGGACGGCCAGGGCGTGCATGTCGTCCGAGTAGTGCTCGGCGAAGAGCTTGGCCACCAGCTCACCCCGGCTGCTCACGCCCACCTTCTCGAACACCGACTTGATGTAGTCGCGGACGGTGTGGGCCGACAGGAACAGCTCGGCCGCGATGTCGGGCGTGGATGAGCCCCGGGCGATGGCCCGCACCACGTCGCGCTCCCGCGGCGACAGGCCGTAGGCCTCGATGATGATGGGGGCGATGTCGGTGCTCTTGGCCGGCTCCACCACCACCGCCACGCTGCCGTCGGCCGCCCCGCCGCTGAGGCAGGAGGCGTGGAGCACCAGCCACCGGCCGGTGCGGTCGCGCAGGCGCAGGCGGGCCGGCCCCCGGTCGAGGCCGGCCGCCACCGCCCGGGCCCGAGCCAGCAGGGGCACCACCGGGATGGCCGACTCGAGGTCGCCGGCGGCCGGATCGGCCAGCACCTCCAGCCAGCGCTGGGCGCTCTGGTCACCCTGGCCGTAGATGCCTTCCAGCCAGCGTGTGGCCTCGGCGTTGGCCGAGACGAGCACGCCCCGGCCGTCGAACATGAGCAGGCCGGGGGCGGCCGACAGGGCCGGCGCCACCTGGCCCACGGCCATGCGGGCCCGGAGGGCGGCCGCCACCACCCCGGAGACGGCGGCCATCAGAGCCACGTCCTCGGCGCTGAAGGGACGGTGCCCCTTGTCGCGGTAGAGCGCCCCCATGGCCCAGGTGTTCTCCCCCGACCGGAACACCATCCGCAGCTCGTCGTCGAAGCCCTGGGGCTGCACGAAGTTGCGGAAGCGAGGACTGCGCAGGGGGTGGTCGTCGGTCTCCAGGCGGATGGCGGCCGCCGGCGTCGAGCTACGGGCCAGCTCGCGGTAGAGGACGGCGTCCTGCTCGTGGAACTCCCCGTCCCACAGCGTCTGGCAGTAACCCTCGTCGAGGGCCTCGAAGCGGGCGGGGGCGACGGCCAGCAGGGTGGAGGGGTCGACCCCGAACCACATCGAGCCGTCGAAGGGCACGGCCTTGCGGACCTCGTGGCTGACCGCCTCGAACAGCTCGTCGCCGGTGGCGGCACGAGCGCACGCCCTCTCGATGCGGCCCACGGCACGGGGGTCGGCAGTCGAGCTGCTCACGCCCAAACGGTACTCCTCGGCCCCAGCGTAGGCACCCCCTCGAATGGGGGGATCTCCCGCCCGCGGTTCCGCCCGGGCGGGGGGTACCGGGGCGGCGGTCGAAGGCGCATGGTTTGGGCCACATCCCAGCCCGACCGAGCAAGGAGCCGACCGATGCAAGCGACCGTTCCCGTCACCACCCCCGTGGCCATCGCCCCCGAGACGTTCCTCATCCCCAACCTGGCCCCCGCCGACCCCGGCACCTACGTCCAGGTGAACTCGCTGCTGATCCGGGGCGAGCAGCCGGTGATCGTCGACACCGGCGCCCCCGTCCACCGCGAGCACTGGCTGGAGCAGGTGTTCTCGCTGGTCGACCCGGAGGACGTCCGCTGGGTGTTCCTCTCCCACGACGACGGCGACCACACCGGGAGCCTCCACGACGTGCTCGACCGCTGCCCCAACGCCACGCTGGTCACCAACTTCTTCGCCATGGAGCGGCTGTCGCTGGAGCGCCCGCTCCCCCTCCAGCGCATGATCTGGCGGGACCCCACCGAGACCTTCGACGCCGGCGACCGCCGCTTCCGCCTGGTGATCCCGCCCATATTCGACGGCCCCACCACCCGGGCCCTCTACGACGAGCGCACCGGGGTGCTGTGGGCGGTCGACTCCTTCGCCGCCCTCACCACCGGCGCCGTCCACCAGGTGCAGGACGTGCCCCGGGACCTCTACGAGGACAGCTTCCACATGTTCAACAGCATGATCTCGCCGTGGCACCAGTGGCTCGACCCGGTCGCCTACAACCGCCACGTAGACACGGTGGAGGGCCTGCGCCCCCAGGTCGTCGCCTCCGCCCACGGCCACGTCCTGCGGGGCGACGACATCCACGACGCCTTCGACCGGGTGCGGTCCCTGGCCGGCCAGCCCCGGGTCATCCCCCCCGGCCAGTCGCTGCTCGACGAGCTCCTGGCCACCGTGGTCACCGCCGCCTGACGGGAAAGGGCGGGAGCGGCGCGGCCGCCAGCCCCCGACACGTCGTCGAGCGCGCGAGGCCCGATGAACTCCCGCGTGTCCCGTGCCCGGCCTCAATCGTGTTGATCACGCTGGCGGAGGGCCAGAAGCTCGTCGAGCGCGTCCCGGTCCTTCGGGCGGTCGGCCCACTCCTTGCTGGCAATCACGTCGTCGAGGGCGGCGACGCGGACGGCGATCCCGTCGAGGTTCAGCTCGGCGGCCCGGGCCGCGAGCCGGCTGTAGGTGAGGTGGCGGCCGTCGCGGTCGGGGATGTCGGCGAGGATGTCGAGATCGCCGGCGTCGGTGCGCCAGGCGATGCCGCCGACGAAGAGGTACTCGACGTGGTGGCGGGCGAGGGTGTCGGCAATCCGAGGGAGATCGGGGATCTCAGGAGCGGTCAACCCGGAGGGTGCTGCCTGGCGGCCTCCTCGGCCTCGACCTCCGGTCCCACC
>DATLGZ010000131.1:0-1806 GCA_035540235.1 Acidimicrobiales bacterium
GCCGTGAGGCTCATCGCGAGGCGCGTCGAGAGGTTCGCCGCGACGCTCGCCGACGCCGCCGCCTGGGCCCGGGCCGCCGCCGCCGTGGGCCGCCGGCCCCGCCTGTGGCCCACCGCCCTCGTGCAGGCCCGGCGGCTGGCGCCGGACGGTTGGTGGCGGCGCCCCCCCTTCCTGCCCCTGCCCGACCGGGCGTGGCTGGCCTTCCGTCTGAAGACCGCCTACGGCGACGGGCGCCGCGTGCCGCCTCCCGGCGACGTCGTGGCCTGGCTTTCTTGGTGCCGGACTTGGGACCACCTGAGCTACCCTCGGCACCGATGACCCTCCCACCAGCACTGTCCGCCTAGGGGCAACGTGTCGAAGGCCCTCGTTCTCAACGCCTCCTACGAGCCCCTGTGCGTGGTGTCGGTGCGGCGAGCGGTCGTGCTGGTCCTGAAGGAGAAGGCGGAGGTGCTGCACACCGCCGACCGGGTGCTGCACTCCGAGCGGACCTCGATGCCGGTGCCGTCGGTGATCCGCCTCAACTACTTCGTCAAGGTGCCCTTCCGGGCTCGGGCCGCCCTCAACCGCCGGGCCGTGTTCGCCCGCGACGGCGGGCGCTGCCAGTACTGCGGGGCAGCGGCCGAGAACATCGACCACGTCATCCCCCGCAGCCGGGGCGGCCAGCACGTGTGGGAGAACGTGGTGGCCGCCTGCCGGCCCTGCAACACCCGCAAGGAGGACCGGGCCCTGCACGAGGTGGGGTTCGTCCTCCGGCGCCGGCCCGCCGCGCCCAAGGAGCTGACGTGGATAATCGTGGCCGTGGGCACCGTCCATCCCCACTGGGAGCCCTACCTCCAGGGCCCCGCCCTCGACGGCGCCGGCGCCCTGTCGGCCTGACCTGGACGGCGAAGAAGGAGTTCCGGCCCCGGCGGCGAACTCTTTCGTAGCTCGATCCGGCGAGGGCAACGGGGGGCCGTCCTCGCCGGTCGACAATGCGTGCGCACCCGCCCGCGCCGGTGGTACTGGGGACGCCGGGCGCTGGCGGGTGCACCGCGTCAGGGGCACGGCCGCCGCCCTCCACGGCCGCCCGTGGCCGCCGCCAGCGGAGCCGGCCGTATGGGCGCTCGACGTGGTGGCCCCCGCCCTCGTCCTCGGCTCGACCCAGCCCGCCCCTCCCGGCCCGGCCGACCCGGGTGTGGACGTGGCCCGCCGCCGCAGCGGGGGAGGGGCCGTGCTGGTGGAGCCCGGGGGCCTGCTGTGGGTGGACGTGGCCGTGCCCGCCGGCGACCCCCTTTGGGACCGGGACGTGGGCCGCGCCTTCCTCTGGCTCGGCGACGTGTGGGTGTCGGCCCTGGCCGGGGCGGGGGTGGCTGGGGCGACCGCCCACCGGGGCCCCCTGCGCCGGTCGCCGTGGTCGGACGTGGCCTGCTTCGCGGGCCTGGGCCCCGGCGAGGTGACCGTGGCCGGCCGCAAGGTGGTGGGCATCAGCCAGCGCCGCAGCCGGGACGTGGCCCTGTTCCAGTGCGCCGCCCTGCTCTCGTGGGACGGCCCCCGGCTGGCCGGCCTCCTGGGAGTGCCCGAGGCGGCCGCCGACCTGGCCACCACCGCCGCCGCCTTGCCCGTGGCCCGCGAGGCGCTGGAGCCCGCCTTCCTGGAGGCGTTGAGCCGGGTGTGAGGCCAGGGCGGCCACCGCCGCCAAACGGCTCGCCACACCGCCAGCCACAGGACTCGGGTGCGGGCCAGCGCCAGACCGGCCCGCCGCCTCCGCCGTCGCCAGCGGGACAGGAGTGCTGCGCTCACGCTGCCTCCCCCGGTGGTGCATGGGCC
>DATLGZ010000132.1:0-4185 GCA_035540235.1 Acidimicrobiales bacterium
GCGACGTTGACGATCGTGCCGTGGCCCTGCGCCTTCATGGCCGGCAGCACCGCCGCGATCGTCCGGGCATAGCCGAACAGGTTGACGTCGAAGACGGCCCTCATGTCCTCGGGCGGCATTTCCTCGAAACGGGCGAAGGGCGCCACCGCCGCGTTGTTGACGAGCACGTCGATGCGGCCCCACCGGTCGAGGACGGCCCGCACGGCCGAGGCCACGTCGGCGTCGCTGCGCACGTCGCAGCGGAGGACGGCGAGATCGCCGTCGTGCCCGAGGTCGCCAAGGTCGCCGACGGCGTCGGTGTCAACGTCCAGCGCCGCCACCCGCCACCCCCTGGCCAGCAGGTTCCTGGTGGCGTGCAGCCCGATGCCGCTGTTGGCGCCCGTGAGGACCACTACCGGACGCCCTTCCGTCGTGCTCTGCCTCATGCCACCAGATTCAGGCACGAGTCCGTGACGTCCGCCAGGGGTGCGAGGCCGAAGTGATGTCGCTGGGCCACCGAAGCGGTGGTCGGGCGACATCCCTTCGGCGGGGCCACCAGGCGCCGACGGTTGTCCTCACGGCTCGGGCGGGTAGCACACTGGGCGCCCATGACCGACGGATTCGAACTGGGCCTCGACACGTTCGGGGACGTGACCCTCGACGGCGGCGGGCGGCCGCTGCCTCAGGCGGCGGTGATCCGCAACGTGGTGGAAGAGGCGGTGCTGGCCGATGAGGTGGGTGTCGACTTCATCGGCCTGGGCGAGCACCACCGGCCCGACTTCGCCATCTCCGCCCCGGACGTGGTGGGGGCGGCCATCGCCGCCCGCACGTCGCGCATCCACATCGGCTCGGCCGTCACCGTGCTCAGCTCCGACGACCCGGTGCGGGTGTTCCAACGGTTCTCCACCCTCGACGCCGTCTCCGGCGGGCGGGCCGAGGTGATCCTCGGGCGGGGCTCGTTCATCGAGTCCTTCCCGCTGTTCGGCTTCTCCCTGGAGGACTACAACTTGCTCTTCGAGGAGAAGCTGGCGCTGTTCGCCGCCCTTCTCGACGAGGGCCCGGTCACGTGGTCGGGGACCACCCGCTCCCCCCTCGAGCGCCAGCGCGTCCACCCACCCACCGAGTCGGGGAGACTGAAGACGTGGGTGGGCGTGGGGGGCAGCCCCGATTCGGTGGTGCGGGCCGCCCGCCACGGCCTGCCGCTCACCATGGCGATCATCGGGGGCGAGCCCATGCGCTTCCAGCCGCTGGTCGAGCTCTACCGCCGGGCCCTGGAGGAGCACCGCAAGCCCGCCCAGCCGGTGGCGGCCCACTGCCCGGGGTACGTGGCCGACACCGACGAGCAGGCGCGAGATGAGATGTGGCCGCACTACGCGGCCATGCACGCCCGCATCGGCCGGGAGCGGGGGTGGCCCCCCCTGACCCGCCAGCAGTTCGACGCCACCGCCGGGCCCGACGGCGCCCTGTTCGTGGGCTCGCCCGAGACCGTGGCCACCAAGATCGTCAAGGTGGCCAAGGGCCTGGGCCTGTCCCGCTTCGACCTCAAGTACAGCACCGGCACGCTGCCCCACGAGCGGCTCAAGGCCTGCATCGAGCTGTACGGGCGCAAGGTGGCCCCCATGGTCCGCGAGCAGCTGCTGGCGTAGACCGGCCGCCGCGCAGCCGCCGGTGGGCAGCGAAACACACCGTTCATCCGTAGGTGACGGCGGCGACACACCGCCTCCTTACCCTGCCTCTTGAGCGTGAGCCGACCAACTGGAGGACGGGTGCGACACAGAACGAGATGGGTGGTGGGCGCGGGCGTCACCGCCGGGGTGGTGCTGCTGGGCGCAGCGGCGGCCGGCGCCCAGGAAGCGGAGGTGGTCCTCGCCGAGGACGTGCAGGCCAACCTCGACAACGCCTTCGTGCTGCTGGCGGCGGTGCTGGTGATCTTCATGCAGGCCGGCTTCGCCTTGGTCGAGGCCGGGCTCACGCGAGCGAAGAGCGTGGCCAACATCATGATGAAGAACCTGATGGACTTCTGCGCGGGCGTCATCGCCTTCTTCGCCGTGGGCTACGCCATCGCCTTCGGTGCGGGCAACGGCTTCTTCGGCACCACCGGCTGGTTCCTGGGCGACGGCGCCTTCCAGTACGGCACGCTGACCGTGCCCGTCACCTTCATCTTCCAGGCCGCCTTCGCGGCCACCGCCGCCACCATCGTCTCGGGGGCGATGGCCGAGCGCACCAGGTTCAAGAGCTACTTCGTGTACTCGATCTTCATCTCCGCGCTCATCTACCCGGTGGTCGTCCACTGGCAGTGGGGTGGGGGGTGGCTGTCGCAGCTGGCCACTCCGTTCCACGACTTCGCCGGCTCCACCATCGTCCACATGACCGGCGGCGTGGCCGCCCTCATGGGCGCCATCGTGCTCGGCCCCCGCATCGGCAAGTACGGGCCCGACGGCAGGCCCCGGGCCATCCCCGCCCACAGCATCCCCTTCGCGGTGCTGGGCACGCTCATCCTGCTGGTGGGCTGGTACGGGTTCAACCCCGGATCGCAGCTGGCCGCCGACGGCGCCATCGGCGGCATCGCGGTCACCACCACGCTGGCGGCGGCGGCGGGGGCGGTGTTCGCCATGCTCACCATCTGGGCCAAGTCGGGCAAGCCCGACGTGGCCATGGCGGCCAACGGCCTCCTCGCCGGCCTGGTGGGCATCACCGCCGGCGCCGCCGCCGTGAGCACGGTGGGGGCGCTGGTCATCGGGGCCATCGCCGGCGTGCTGGTCGTGCTCTCCGTGCTGTTCTTCGACCGCATCGGGGTGGACGACCCCGTCGGCGCCGTCTCCGTGCACGGCGTGTGCGGGGCCTTCGGCACCATCGCCGTCGGCCTGTTCGCCACCAGCGGCTCGGAGGCGTGGTCGCAGGGCCTGCTGTACGGCGGCGGCCCGGCCCAGCTGGTGAGCCAGGTCGTCGGCGTGGCCAGCGTGGCCGCCTTCGTGGCCCTCGCCGCCGGCCTGCTGTTCCTGGGCATCAAGCACACCATCGGCCTGCGGGTGTCGGCGGAGGAGGAGCTGGCCGGCCTGGACGTGCTGGAGCACGGCGCCCCCGGCTACGGGCCCGACGTGAGCCCGCCCGTGGCCCCCACCCCGGTGGGCGCCTCCGTCCGGCCCTCAGGCGTCGTCCTGTAGGGGGCGGGGATGATCTCGCTCGTCACCGCCATCATCAAGCCCCACATGCTCGACTCGGTGAAGGAGAGCCTGCGCTCGGCCGGCGTCGCGGGCATGACCGTCTCCGAGGTCCGCGGCTTCGGCCGCCAGGGCGGCCACACCGAGACCTACCGGGGCGCCGAGTACGTCGTGGATCTCATCCCCAAGATCCGCATCGAGGTGCTGTGCGGCACCGACGAGGCGGAGAAGGTGATGGAGATCATCCGCTCATCCGCCCATACCGGCGCCATCGGCGACGGCAAGGTCTGGGTGGTGGACGTGGCCCGGGTCATGCGCATCCGCACCGGCGAGATGGGGGCCGACGCCACCTGAGCGGCGACGAACTGGTCACCGTTTCGGGGCCTCCGGCCCCGCCGACGGTGACCAGTTCGGTTCCGGCACCACCAGGTCGGCGGTGCGCAGGCGGGCCAGGCCGAGGGCGCCGGCGGCCAGGAGCAGGACGCCGCCCACGAGGTAGACGGCCCGCACGCCCAGGGCGTCGGCCAGCACTCCACCCGCCCCCAGGCTGGCCAGGCGGGCCGCCTGCCAGATCACGTCGTAGCAGGCGAACACCCGCCCCCGGAGGCGGTCGGGCACGGTCGACTGGAGCACGCTGTTGTAGGTCACCATGCCGGTGGACGTGCCCACCCCGTAGGCGGCCAGCGAGGCCAGGGCGACGGGGAAGCTGGACGTCGACGCCAGCGTGAGGTCGACGCCGCCCCGGAGCAGATAGGGGCCGAACAGGAGCGGGGGCCGGCGGGGGTCGGCGAGCAGGCGGCGCAGCACCAGGGGGCCGACGGCGGCCCCCACTCCGATGGCCCCGAGAAGCAGGCCGAAGCGGCCCGGGCCGGCGCCCAGTTGGCGGTCGGCCAGCACGACCAGCAGGGCCGACGTGGCCCCCGCCGACAGGGCGGCCAGGGCCTGCACGGCGGCCAGGGTGCCCAGGAAGCGGCTGGTGCGGACTATGCGCAGCCCCTCGGCCACGTCGGCCAGCCGGCGGGAAGCGGGGGCGGCGGGGGTGGTG
>DATLGZ010000133.1:0-4073 GCA_035540235.1 Acidimicrobiales bacterium
GCGGCCCGAGGAGGCGGCCAACCGCCGGGCCAGTACTTCATCGGCCTCCCCAACAGCGGCTGGACCAAGGCCCTGGTCGCCGGAGGCGGCTGGTAGCACCAGCGAAGCCAGAGGACGCCCCTGCTCGTGGACGTCCTCGTCGTCGTCGGCACCGGGCAGCCACCCGAGCGGTTGGCTGCCCGTGCCGCGCACGTGGTCCGGTCCCCCACGGCCCAGCCCGCGCCCGACCTGGTGGCCGAGCTGCGCACCCGTATCCCGCGCCACGTCGGCGTGGTCGGGCCCGATGACGAGGAGGCGGCCCGCACGGCGGCGGTCGCCCTCCACCGCGCCGGCCTGCCGGTGACGATCTACTCCGACGACCCCGCCCCCGTGCACGGGGGCGTGCGGGTGCTGCCCGTCGCCGACCGGGGCGCCCCCATGGAGGTGGCCGACTCCCTCCTCGACCTGGTGGGGAACACGCCGCTGGTGCGCCTCGACCGCATCGGCCGCGACCTGTCGTGCCACCTGCTGGCCAAGCTGGAGCTGCTCAACCCGGGCGGCAGCGTGAAGGACCGGCCGGCCCGGGCCATGGTCGACGCCGCCGAGCGAGCCGGCCTCCTCCAGCGGGGCGGCACGATCGTCGAGCCCACGTCGGGCAACACCGGGGTCGGCCTGGCCATCGTGGCCGCCCGCCGCCGCTACCGCTGCATCTTCGTCATGCCCGACAAGATGGCGCGCGAGAAGGTAGACCTGCTGCGGGCGTACGGGGCCGAGGTGGTGGTGTGCCCCACCGCGGTGGCCCCCGAGCACCCCGACTCCTACTACTCGGTGGCCAACCGCCTGGCGGCCGAGATCCCGGGCGCCTTCCAGCCCGACCAGTACCACAACCCCGAGAACCCCCTGGTCCACGAGCGCACCACCGGCCCCGAGATCTGGCGGCAGACGGCAGGACGGGTGACGCACGTGGTGGCGGGGATCGGCACCGGCGGAACGATCACCGGCGTGTCCCGGGCCCTGAAGGCCCTCAACCCGGCGGTGCAGATCGTGGGCGCCGACCCCGAGGGATCGGTCTACTCGGGCGGGTCGGGCCGCCCCTACCTCGTGGAGGGGATCGGGGAGGACTTCTGGCCCGACACCTTCGACCCCGCCGCGGTCGACCGCACGGTGATGGTCAGCGACCGCGACTCGTTCCTCACCGCCCGCCGCGTCACCCGGGAAGAGGGCATCCTGGTGGGCGGCTCGTCCGGCACGGCGGTGTGGGCCGCCCTCCACGTGGGCGCCGAGCTGGGCCCCCAGCACGTGGTGGTGGTGGTGATCCCGGACTCGGGCCGCGGCTACCTGTCCAAGATCTACAACGACGGGTGGATGGCCGACTTCGGCTTCCTGCGGGCCGGCGGGCTCACCGTGGGGGAGGTGCTCGTCCGCAAGAGCGACCGCCTGCCCGCCCTCGTCCACGTCCACCCCGACGAGCAGGTGCGCACCGCGGTCGACATCCTCCGCGAGTACGAGGTGTCACAGGCCCCGGTGGTGAAGGCCGAGCTGCCCCTGGCCATGGCCGAGGTGGTGGGGGCCATCCACGAGCGCGACCTGCTCGACCACGTCTTCCGCGACCGGGCCTCGCTCGATTGGCCGGTGGCCAAGGTCATGAGCCCCCCGATGCCGGCGGTGGGGGCGGGCGAGCTGGTGGAGGTGGCGGTGGAGACGCTGGAGGGGGCGCCGGCGGTGCTGGTGGTGGACGCCGGCCACCCGGTGGGCATCCTCACCCGCTCCGACGTCCTGCAGTTCCTGTCGTCGCGGCCGCCGGCGTGACCCGGGTCCCCGGCGGCGACGGCTTCGCCGGCCTCGGCTTCGACACCCGGGCCATCCATGTGGGCCAGCCACCCGACCCCGCCACGGGCGCGGTGGTCACCCCCATCTACCAGACGTCCACGTTCGCCCACGAGGAGGTGGGCCGCCACCGGGGTTACGAGTACTCCCGCTCCGCCAACCCCACCCGCACCGCCCTGGAGGCGTGCCTGGCGTCGTTGGAGGGGGCCAGGCACGGGTTCTGCTTCGCCAGCGGGATGGCGGCGGAGGACGCCATCCTCCGCCGCGTCGTGCGCGCCGGCGGCCACCTGCTGATCCCCCACGACGCCTACGGAGGCACCTACCGGCTGCTGGCCCGGGTGCTGGAGGCCGACTTCACGCCCGTGGACCTGTCCGACCTGGCCGCGGTGGAGGCGGCGTGGCGGCCCCAGACCGCCATGGTGTGGGTGGAGTCCCCCACCAACCCGCTGCTCAGCATCGTGGACATCGCGGGCGTGGCCGAGCTGGCCCACGCCCGGGGCGCCACCTGCGTGGTCGACAACACCTTCGCCACTCCCTGGCTCCAGCGGCCCCTGGCCCTGGGCGCCGACGCCGTGGTCCACTCCGCCACCAAGTACCTGGGCGGGCACTCCGACGTGATCGGCGGCTTCGTGGCCTGCGACGACGACGACCTGGCCGAGTCCGTCGGCTTCGTGCAGCGGGCGGCGGGAGCGGTGCCCAGCCCCTTCGACTGCTTCCTCGTCCTGCGGGGCGTCAAGACCCTGGGGGTGCGCATGGAGCGTCACTGCGCCAACGCCGAGCGCATCGTCGACCTGCTGGCGGGCCACGCCGCCGTCGTGGACATCCGCTACCCGGGCCTGCCCTCCCATCCCGGCCACGCGGTGGCGGCGCGCCAGATGCGGGCCTTCGGGGCCATGGTGTCGTTCTCCGTGGCCGGCGGGGAGGAGGCGGCGCTGGCCGTGGTGGCGGCCACGGGGGTGTTCACCCTGGCCGAGTCGCTGGGCGGCGTGGAATCGCTGATCGAGCACCCCGCCCGCATGACCCATGCCTCGGTCGTGGGTTCGCCCCTCGAGGTCGACCCCGGCCTCATCCGCATCTCGGTCGGCATCGAGGACGCCGACGACCTGGTGGCCGACCTGGGCCAGGCCCTCGACCGCCTGGCCCCGGCGTGAGCCGCCGATCGCCGGTGGCGCCGGTGGCGGCGGTGGCCCTCGCTGCCCTGGTGGTCGCCGGCGGCTGCGCCGGCGCCGGCCCCAGTGAGGCCGACGTGGCCCTGGAGGCGGCCGCCGCCCAACTGGCCGGCGTCCGCAGCGGCACGCTCCAGTTCCGGCTGGTGGCCGGGCCGGCGGTGGGGGGCGACGAGCCCCCGCAGGCGGCGTTCGAGCTGGCCGGCCCCTTCTCCCTGGCCGAGCCGGGAGGCCTGCCCGTGGTCGACCTGGAGTTCACCCGGGTGGCCGGCGAGTCCCGCACCACCACCCAGCTGATCAGCAACGGCAGCCGGGCCTTCGAGGTGCTCGACGGCACCCCCTACCAGTTCGGGTTCGAGGAGACCGAGCGGTTGCGGGCCCCTCGGCAGTTCCGGGGCGACGAGGGCTTCGCCGGCCTCCGTGTCGACCGCTGGTCCAGCGACCCCCGGCTCGAGGCGGGCGAGGTGGGTGACGCCCCCACCCAGCGCATCACCAGCGACGTCGACGTGGTGCATGCCCTCAACGACGTCTTCACCTTCGCCGCCAACCTGGGGGCGGGCCATGTCGGCCGCCCCGAGATCACCGCCGAGGTCGCCGACGCCCTGCGCCGGCTCACCGATTCCGCCACCCTCGAGCTGGTCGTGGGCGCCGACGACCGCCACGTGCGGGGCCTGTCGGTGCACGTCCGGCTGCGGACGCCGCTGCCCGAGCCGGTGCGGGCCGCCCTGGGGCCGCTGGCGGCCGCCTCCGTGCGCCTGTTCCTCGCTGTCGAGGAACCCAACACGCCCGTGACCGTGGCCGCACCGGAAGCACCCCGGCCCGCCTCCGACCGGCCGCGCCCGGCCGGCGGCTAGCCCCCCGACCGCTGGGCCGGAAAGGCGCAGGCGGCCGCGGTGCCCTAGGAGGCGGTCGAGCTGACCATGGGCTCGGCCTGCGGCGCCAGCCACTGCTCGGCCCAGGCCGACGCCGACTGCACGATGGCGGCCAGCGCCTCGCCCTTGGGGGTGAGGTGGTACTCGATGCGCACGGGGGTCTCGGCGATGACCCTGCGGTCGACGATCCCCTCCGCCTCCAGCTCCTTCAGCCGCTCCGAGAGCAGGC
>DATLGZ010000134.1:0-18608 GCA_035540235.1 Acidimicrobiales bacterium
GGGCGGGAGGGGACGGCCGGCTACCGGGAGGCGGCCGTCGCCCTGTGCGCGGCCCGCGACCAGGCCAGGGGCGACGTGATGGCGGCCCGGACCACCTTCTACGATCGGTCCCACGATGCCCTCCATGACATCGCCCGGGACCTCGACCCCGTCGACCGGGCGGCCGCCGGCCGCCTCCTGGAAGCGAAGCAGCAGGTCGAAGCCGGCCTCGACGCCGACCCGCCGCCGCCCGGGCTGGCCGCCGACCTCGACCGGCTGGCGGGCGTGACGCGCGCCGGCCTCGCCCTGCTCGACGTGGACGTCCCGCCGTGCGAGTGAGAGTCCGGGCCCTGGCGGCCGCCGCCGCCCTGGTGGTCGTGGCCGGCTGCGGGGGGTCGGAGTCGGGCTCGGGCGGCGCCTCGAGCGACATCGTGGCCACCGTGGCGAGCTACGACCTGGCCGTCGGCCCGCCCAGCCGGCTGATCGTGGGCGTGCAGTCGGTCGACCGCCGCTTCGTGGCCTTCGGCACCGTCCAGTTCCGCGTCGCCTACCTCGGCACGACGCAGGACGGCCAGGGCGGCGAGCTGGGACCGCCGGTGCCCGCCCGCTTCCTGGCCCTGCCGGGCGTCGACCCGCCCAACCCGCCGCCGGCCGAGCCCGTCTTCGTCTCCGGCGCCGAGGCCCGCGGCGTCTACGCCGCTCTCGTCGGCTTCCCCCGGGCCGGCTTCTACCAGATCGAGGTGACGGCGAAGGTCGACGGGCGGGAGCGCACCGCCACCGCCGCCCTGGCCGTCAACGAGCGCCACGCCGTTCCCGCCGTCGGCGACCGCGCCCTGCCCACCGAGAACTTCACCGTCGCCACGCCCGAGTCCGAGGCCCCCCGGGCGGCCATCGACTCCCGGGCGGCGGTGAGCGGCCAGCTCCCCGACACCCGCCTCCACGGCACCACGGTGGCCGCCGCCCTGGCCGCCGGCCGCCCTGCCGTGCTGGTCATCTCCACCCCGGTCTACTGCCAGAGCCAGTTCTGCGGGCCGGTCACCGACATGGTGGACGAGCTGGCCGCCCGCTACGAGGACCGGGCCAGCTTCGTGCACATCGAGCTGTGGCGGGACTTCCAGGGCCGGGTCATCAACCGCCACGCCGCCGAGTGGCTGGACGACAACTTCACCGAGCCGTGGGTCTTCGTGATCGGCGCCGACGGCGTCATCAAGGCCCGCTTCGACAACGTCGCCACCGAGGAGGAGCTGGAGCCCCTTCTCCAGCAGCTCCCCGTGATCGGCCGGGCCTGACGACCCGGAACCTCTGCCAACCGGTCACCGTTTCCGGTGCCCGGGCATCCCAAACGGTGACCGGTTCGCAGGGGTTCACACCCCGGCCAGCGGTGCGGGAGGCGGCGACCCGCCCCGCTGGTAGGACGGTCGGGGGTCGTCCCAGTCCTGCAGCGGGTGACCTTCGAGGCGGGCCTCCGCCCAGCGCCGCAGCAGGTTGCCCTCGGGCAGGGTGCGGACCACCGCCTCCAGGTCGTCCCGGCCGCCGTCGTCGCCCGACTCGATCCGCACCAACCCCCGCCCGTAGCGAACCCGAACGTCGTCGAGCACGGGCGGCTTGAGGTTCTGGTAGGCGGGGAGAGCGTGGTCGGGCCGCTGCATCTGGGTCAGGGCGAGGGCGAGGTTGGCCCACAGCGGCTGGCGCACGTCGTCCTGGGCGTCGCCCCGCAGCCCCCGCCGAGCGGCCATCACCGCGTCGTTCCACCGTCCCTGGAACATGCTTAGGCGGGTGAGGGCGAGCAGCACGCGCGGCACGTCCCCGCACTTGTCGAGAGCCTCCTCGACGGTGGCCCGGGCCAGGGACAGCTCGCCCCGGCGGGCGTAGAAGTCGGCCAGGGCGAGCCACCGCGCCGGGTCGGCGGGAGCGCTCTCGATTGCGGCCCGCAGCGCCGCCACCTCCCCCTCGGTGCCGCTGCCGATGGCGAACACGGTCTCCTTGCCCCGCCGCCTCCACCACACGACGAGGGCGACGAGGGAGGCGACGTGGGCGACCCCGAGCGCCCAGCTCAGCGTCTCCGTGCGGCGGCTGTAGAGCATCACCCAGTCGCCGAAGCCGGCGCTGAGTGAGATGACGGGGTAGACGACCAGGGAGTAGACGATCTGCAGCAGCCCGCCCACCACCAGCAGGTACCGGCCCGGGCGCCGGACGCGGGTGAGAGCCGTCCCCGCCGCCGCCATGGCCAGCCCCACACCGGCGCTCACCACGTTGCCGGACAGGGCGATGAGCCACATGTCCTCCACCGTCCGGGGCCCGGCCACCGTGACCGACCCGTGGAACAGCCCGTACTCGAACCCGATCACCCGCACGCCCAGGGCCAGAGCGGTGAAGTAGTGGCCCAGCTCGTGGAGCAGCACCACGATCGGCGTGACGACGAAGATCGCCACCTGGATGGCGCGGCGGCGGTCCTCGGCCGTGAAGTCGTGGTCCCAGAACCGTCCCCACGCCCGGATCAGGCCGACGAGGGTGGCCAGGGCGGCGACGCCCAGGATGATGTCCATGGCCCCCGACGTCGGGTCGAACGGCATGCCGGGGATGGTAGAGGGCCGTAGAGTCGTTCCCGGGCTCGCCGGGCCGGGAGGGACGCATGGCGCGCTACGACCTCGTCATCGTGGGCATGGGTTCGGGCGGGATGATCGGCGCCGAGTTCGCGGCGACCATCGGCCTGCGGGTGGCGGTGGTGGAGCGGTCCCGGGTGGGAGGTGACTGCCTGTGGACGGGCTGCGTGCCGAGCAAGGCGCTGCTGGCGTCGGCCAAGGCGGCCCACACCATGGCGGTGGCCGACCGCTACGGGCTCCCAGCGGTACGGCCCGAGATCGACACGTCGCTCGTGTGGAAGCGCATCAGGGAGATCCAGCAGGACATCGCCGCCACCGACGACAACCCCGACCGCTTCGAGGCCATGGGTGTCGAGGTCGTGCGGGGCACGGCCCGCCTGACGGGGCCCAACTCGGTGCTGGTCTCGCACTGCACGGGCGAGGGCACGGGCAGCGAGCGGGAGCTGGAGAGCCGGGTGATCCTGCTCTGCACCGGGAGCCGTCCCGCCGTCCCGCCTCTCGACGGGCTGCACCAGGCCGGCTTCCTCACCAGCGAGACCCTCTTCGAGATCGACCGCGCGCCCCGCAGCATCGTGATGGTGGGCGGCGGTCCCATCGCCATCGAGATGGCCCAGGCCTTCGTCCGCCTCGGCGTGCGCACGACCGTGCTCCAGCGCGGGCCGCGCATCCTCCCCCGGGACGATCCGGCCCTCGTCGACGTGCTGACCCGCCTCCTCGGTGACGAGGGTGCGGACCTGCGGACGAACGTCAGCACCGACCGGGTCACCGTCTCCGGCAGCTCCAAGGTGGTGCACGGGAGCGAGAACGGCGAACCGGCCCGGTGGGAAGGGGAGGAGCTGCTGGTGGCGGTAGGCCGCCGGCCCAACGTGGAAGGGCTGGGGCTGGAGGAGGTGGGCGTCAAGGTCGGCAAGCGGGGCGTCGAGATCGACGAGCGCATGCGCACCTCGGTGCCTTCCGTCTACGCCTGCGGAGACGTGGCCGGCCGCTACCTGTTCACCCACTCGGCCGGCTACGAGGCGGTGCGGGCGGTGCGGGACGCCTTCTTCCCGGGCAAGGGCAAGGTGACCGACTTCGTGCCGTGGTGCACCTTCACCGACCCCGAGCTGGCCCACGCCGGCCTGACCGTGGCCGAGGCGGAGGAGAAGCACGGCGACGACGTGGAGGTCTACCGCCTCGACCTCTCCCACTCCGACCGGGCCCGCGCCGACGGCGCCACCGAAGGGGCCATCGTGCTCGTCACGGCCAAGGGGCGGCTGGTGGGCGCCCACGTCCTCGCCCCCGCCGGGGGGGAGATGATCCACGAGCTCGCCCTGGCCATCAACGAGGGGATGAAGCTGGCCGAGGTGGCGAGCCTGATCCACGTCTACCCCACCCTGTCGACCGGGATCGGCCAGCTGGCGGCGGAAGCCGCCTTCGAGGGCGCCAAGCGCCTCCGCTGGCTGGTGCGAAAGGAGAAGTAGGCGGGCGCCCGGTGCCGGCGGGCCCGGTCAGCCGTCGCCGCCGTCAGCCGCCGCCGTCAGTCGTCGTCATCGTCGTCGTTGCCCCGGCCGCCGCCCCGGCCCCGGTTGTTGTTGGCGTTGCCCTCGTTGCCCCGATTGCCCGGGGCGGGCGAGACGCCCGCGGGCGCGGTGGGGGTCGGGCCAGCCGTGGTCGTCGTCGGCAGCTGGACCCCGGGGACCTGCTGGAGGGCCTGCACGGCGGCAATGGTGGCGGCTTGGCTCAGCTGGCCGGTCTGGTACCAGGCGGCGGCGCTGACGATCAGGGCGGTGGCCTGCGTCCCCGCACCGGGTGAGCCCGCCTCGACCGCGTCGGCGACCCGGCGCAGGCCGTCGGCCAGGTCGCCGGCCCGGGCGCCGTCGCGGCCCGGCGAGAGGGCGCCGGCGGCGTCTCGGAGGTTCTGGGCCAGCGACGGCGCCTGAGCGGGAGGCTCGGCGGCCGCCTCGGCGGCGGCCTCGGGCCCGGCCGCCGGCGACCCCACCGCTCCCTGGTCACCCGACCGGTCGGCCCGGGCGATGCCGGCGAGGAGCAGGAGCAGGAGCACGCCGAGCACTCCCCACCCGACCCAGGGGTACCGCGCCCACAGCGGCGAGCGGCCGGGGCGGCGCGCGCCGACGGCGGCGGCGATCTCGGAGGCGGGAAGTGCCATGGTGCCATCGGCCACCATGACCGGCCCGGCGTCGCCCCGGAGGGCGGTGGCCATCTCCTCGGCAGATCGGAAGCGGTGCTGGGGATTGCGCTCCAGGGCCCGCTCCACGGCGGCGGCGAGACGGGGATCGAGGTCGGGCCGGCGTTCGTCGAGCGGGACGTGGTTCCCGTTGACCACGGCGTGGGCGACGTCGAGCGGGGTGCGGCCGGTGAATGGCTTCTCGCCGGCGAGGGCCTCGTAGAGGACCACCCCGAGCGCCCAGAGGTCGGACCGGGGCGTGGCCGCGTAGCCCTCGACCCGCTCGGGCGCCAGGTAGGCGGGCGTGCCCAGCAGCTGGCCGGTGGCGGTGAGGTCGTGGCGCCCCCCGGCCGAGCCGGTGGTGGGGGAGACGCTCTTGGCGATCCCGAAGTCGGCGATCTTGGCGGTGCCGTCGGCCGCCAGGAGGATGTTGCCGGGCTTGACGTCCCGGTGGACGATGCCCGCCTCGTGCGCCACCGCCAGGGCCCCCAGCACGCCGGCGGCCGCCTCGCACAGCCAGGCGGGGTCGACGGGGCCCTCGGCGATGCGATCGGCCAGGGTCGTCCCGGGGAGCCGCTCCATGACCAGGTAGGGCACGCCCTCGTGCTCGCCCGTGTCGAACACCGCCACCGCGTTGGGATGAGACAGGCCGGCGGCGGCCCGGGCCTCGGCCTCGAAGCGGGTGCGCACGTCGTCGCGGGCCACCATCTCGGGCCGCAGGAGCTTGACCGCGACGGCCCTCTGGAGCCGCAGGTCGAGGCCGTCGTAGACGTCGGCCATGCCACCGCGGCCGAGCAGCTCCCCCAGGCGGTAGCGCCCGGCGATCAACGTCCCTGCGGAGACGACCGTGGTCGGCGGCTTGACCTGCACCGATGCCGTTCCTACCCCACCGGCGGCCGTCGGGAACCGGGGGAGGATCACCCCGCCGTCTCCTCCAGGAAGGGGATCAGCCGGTCGGGCGGGCGGGCGACGATGGCACGGTCGCCCCGGATCACGATGGGCCGCTGGATGAGGATGGGATGGGCGGCCATCGCCTCCAACAGCTCCTCACGGCCGGCCTGGGCGAGCCCCAGCTCGGCGTACTCGGGCTCCTTGGTGCGCACGATCGCCCGCGGGTCGTCGGTGCCGAGCTTGCGCAGGACGTCCTCCAGCTCCTCCCGGGTGGGGGCGTCGTCGAGGTAGCGCACGTAGCCGGCCTCCACGCCCTTCTCCCGCAGGATCGCCTCGGCGGTCCGGCAGTTGCTGCACGCGGGGTTGAAGTAGACCGACACGTCCACGGCTGCAACTCTACGGTGGTGACCGAACGACTGGCCCTCGTCACCGGGGCCACCGGGTTCATCGCCTCCCATCTGGTGCCCGCCCTCGTCTCCGCCGGCTGGGGAGTGCGGGCCTGCGGCCGCCGGCCCCGTCCTGCCGGCCTGCCTCCCGAGGCCGACTACCGCGCCGTCGACCTCGCCGGGGACGAGGGACTGGACGGCCTGCTGGCGGGCGTCACCCACGTGTTCCACCTGGCCGGGGCGTCCAGCTCCCGCTCGTCGGAGGAGGAGATGCGCCGGGACAACGGCCAGGCCACGGCCCGCCTCTTCGACGCGATCCGCGCCTGCCCGACGGTCGAGCGGGCCCTGCACATGAGCTCCACGTCGGTCTACGGCGAGGCGGTGCAGCTGCCGCTGCCGGTCCGGGAGGACGTGGAGCCCCAGCCCAGCCGGGGATACGGCAAGGCCAAGTGGGAGGCCGAGCAGGTGGTGTGGCGCCACGGCGACGAGGGCCTGCCCGTGGTCGTGCTGCGGCCGGTCTCGGTCCATGGCCCGGGGGCGATCAAGCTGCTGGCCAGCGCCATCCTCGACGTCGCCGTCGAGCAATTTCTGGGCCTCGACCGGGTGGCGGTCCACTCCGGGCCCATCGAGCAGCGGCTGGTCCACATCGACGACCTGGTGGCGGCCTGCCTCCACCTGGCCGAGCACCCCGGCGCGCCGGGGCGGGCCTTCAACGTCGTGTCCGGCGTCTACCCGAGCAGCCACGAGGTGGCGGCGATCCTGGCCGACCACTTCGGGATGACCGTCGAGCTCGACGACGACCCCGACTGCGGCCCCACCTACGAGGAGCGGCAGAAGGGCTGGTCGGCCATGCTCGAGCGGGGCATGAAGGACGAGATCATCCTCACCCGGGAGCGGTTCCGGTTCATGCGCAAGGCCAACCGCAACAACCGCCTCAGCCTCGACAACCTCCTCTCCACCGGCTTCGAGCTGCGCCACACCGAGCCCGGCACCGAGTTCGTGGCCGACGCCGAGTGGTACCGCCAGCAAGGCTGGATCCTCTAGGGCCGGACCGCCCCCGTCCTGGTGGGCAGTGTGCAGAAATGCCGCTATATGCGGTTTTTCTGCACACTCACCGGTGCTTCAGCAGCTCGAGGATGAAGCGGTTGTTGGCCCGTTCCTTGCCGACGGACGTCACGTCGCCGTGGCCGGGGAGGACCTGGACCTCGTCGGGCAGGGGCAGGATCTTCTCGACCATCGAGTCCAAGAGCTGCTCCAGCGACCCGCCCGGCGTGTCGGTGCGGCCGATCGAGCCGGCGAAGAGGTGGTCGCCGCTGAAGAGCACAGGGGGCTGGCCGTCGACCTCCAGCAGGAAGCAGGTCGACCCGGGGGTGTGGCCGGGGGTGTGAAGGGCGGTGAACGTCATGCCCGCCCCGCTCACCCGCTCCCCGTCGTCGAGGCCGGAGATGAGCTCGGGGGGCGTGAGGTCTATGTCGGAGTAGGCCAGGATCTCGCCCAGGGCGCCGCTCGTTCCCAGGGGGTCGAGCAGCATGTGACGGTCGCCGTCGTGGATGCGCACCGGGACCGGGCCGGCCTGGGCTCCCACCACCTCTGACACCCCCCCGACGTGGTCTACGTGGCCGTGGGTGGCGAAGAGGGCCACCAGCTTCAGCTCCCGCTCGCTCAGGTGGTCGAGGATGGGGCCGGGTTCGGGCGGGGCGTCGATGAGCACGCACTCGCCGCCGGGGCCGTCGGGGGCGACGATCCAGGCGTTGGTGCCCGCCACCCACAGCCGCAGGGCCTCGATGAGCATGGCACCCCAAGCTACCGGTCAGCGTGAGAGCGTCCCAGCGACCCTAACGGTGACCAGAACGAGGTTGGCTCCGCAGCGCCTCCGCCAGCCGGGGCGGCCGGGCGTCCGTCTCGACCTCCTCGAGGGTGGCGGGCAGGGCGATCGACCAGTTGGGCCACTCGTCGGTCGTGCCCGGCATGTTGGGCCGCTCCTCCACTGCCAGGGCGTCGTCGAGGGTGGCGGTGAGCAGCAGGCACGGGGTGCGGGCCAGGGCGGCGTAGGCGGAGAGGACCAGCTCCCCGGCCGGGGCACCGTCGGACGCGCCGGCCACCCGGCGCAGGTGGTCGCAGGTGGCGGCGGTGGCGTCCTCGTTCGGCTCCATGCCCGCCTCTCGCTGCGCCTCCAGATCGCGACCCGTCCACAGCCCCGCCACCGTGGGCAGGTCGTGGGTGGTGACCGCCGCCAGCGCCTTCTCGGGCCACTGCTCCGGTTGGTCGCGCTCGAACCACAGCAGGCGGTACGACAACACGTTGCGCTCCGCCAGCTCGGCCCGCACCTCGGGCTCCACCGTGCCCAGGTCCTCCCCCACCACGTAGGCGCCGTGGCGGTAGCTCTCCAGGGCGACGATGTCGAGCAGGTCGGACGCCGGGTAGCGCACGTACGTCCCCTCGGTGGGGCTGGCGCCCCGGGGCAGCCAGAACAGGCGGAACAGGCCCATGACGTGGTCTATGCGGACTCCCCCGGCGTGGCGGAGGGCGGCCCGCACCGTCTGGATGAAGGGGCCGTAGCCCGCCGCCCGCAGCTTCCACGGGTCGAAGGGGGGCAGTCCCCAGTCCTGGCCCCTGGTGTTGAACTCGTCGGCCGGCGCCCCCACCGACATCTCGGGCACGAGGACGTCCTGCCACAGCCAGGCGTCCGCCCCCGCCGGGTCGACGCCGATGGCCAGGTCCTGGACCAGCTGTATGGCGCCGGCGGCCTGGGCCAGCTGCACGTCGAGCAGCCACTGGAGCCAGACGTGGAAGCCGGCCCGGGCCGCCTTGCCGCGGCGGTAGTCGGTGACGGCCGGGCTGCCGGGGTGGCGGTACTCGGCGGGCCAGCGCTCCCAGGGCCGGCCGTGCTCCTCGGTGAGGGCGCAGAAGGCCCCGTAGTCCTCCAGCTCCTCGCCCTGGGCCTGGCGGTAGGCGTCGAACCGCCGGTCGCCGGGCCACCGCTCCCAGGCCGCCTCCAGGGCCGCCATCTTGAGCCGGTACACCTCGTCGCGGTCGATCCGGCGGTCGCCGGCGCTCAGGGCCCGCCCCGCCGCCGCCAGCTCGTCGAGCCCGGCCACGCCTTCGATCCCCGGCACCTCCTCCACCCGCAGGTACAGGGGGTTGCGGAACCGGCGGCTGCTGGGGAAGTAGGGGCTGGCCGTCTGGGGCAGGCCCGGGAGGGCGGCGTGGAGGGGGTTGACCAGCAGCAGCCCCGCCCCCAGCTCGCCGGCGGACCACTCCCCCAGCCGGCGCAGATCGGCCAGGTCGCCCATACCCCAGCTGCCCGACGACCGGGCGGCGTAGAGCTGGACGGCCCAGCCCCACGCCCTGCGGAACGGGAGCCGGCACCGCCCGGGGCTGACGATCAGCGCCCGGCGGCGGCCGTCCTCGGCGGAGACGAGGGTGTGGTAGCCGAAGGGCAGATCGGGCGGCAGCGCGCCGTCGACGGCCACCCCGGGCCCCTCCTCGGGTTCCACCACCCACCGGCCGCCCACCTCGACCGGCCCTGCTCCCCGGCGCACGACGAGGGGCGCGTCCCCGCCGGCAGGGCCGTCGCCGTCCGTCGCCCCCATGGCGTTGAGGATTCGCTCCACCGTCTGCCGGGGGGCGTCCACCCAGCGGCCGTCAGCCCGCTGGTACCCCTCGGCCACGCCCCAGTCGCCGGCTCGCATCCCGGGAACGTACCCCCATGACCGGCCAAGCCGATCAGGAGGTGACCGGGGCGGCGGGCGCCGCCGGCCGCCGCCGCCACCTCGCGATCAACCACGCCAGCCCGCCCAGCACGGCCAGGGGCGTGGCCCACCCGACCACCACGATCATGCCGCCCACCACCGCCAGCGCTCCGTCCACCGCCCGCTGGAAGCTGGCGGCCAGGCCGGTGGCGGGCTCGGGCTCGGGCCGGAGGACGAACGACGCTCCCGGCTCGTACAGCGACACCTGGATGGTGGCGAGGGCGGCGGCCTGGTCGAGCTGGGCCCGCTGGGCTTCCAGCTGCTCGATCTGCTGGCGGACGTTGAAGAGGGCGGTCTGGACCTGCAGCACCTCCCCCACGTTGGCCGCCCGCCCCAGCAGGGCCTGCAGCGACTCCTCCTGCGCCCGCAGGCTGCGCAGCCGGGCCTCGTAGTCGACGAGCTGGCCGCTCACGTCCTCACCCCGCAGCGACTCCTGGTCGACCTCCCCGAGCTGGCGCAGCGCCCGGCGGGCGTCCTCGAAGCGGTCGGACGGGACCCGCAGGGTGAGCTGGCCGGAGCGGGCCCGCCGGCCTCCCTCGCCGGTGGTGCTCGACGACGTCACGTACCCGCCGGAGGTGATGGCGATGGCGGCCACCCGGTCAAAGGCCGAGCCGAACCGCCCCTCCGCCACCTCCAGCGCCAGGTCGGCGGTGCGCACCACCCGGGGCCCGGCCGGGTCGACGGCCCCGGGCAGGCCGGGGCCGACCGGCGGCGCGGGGGCGCCTACGGCCAGCTCGCCCGACGGCCGCGAGGCGGCTCCGTCAGCGGCCCGCCCCGAGTCGACCGCGGCCGTCGAGGCCACCTCGCCGCCGTCGCGGGCCTCGTCGCGCCCGTCCGTGGCGGTGACGACCGCGCCCGCCACCACCAGCAGCCCGACCAGCCCCGCCACCACCGACGCCTTGCGGCCCATCTCGACCTCCGTATCTCTGCGGACGGCGGTTGGACGGCGGCCGGGCCCCAGCCGGTTCCCGGCCGCCCGATCGGTAGACTTCGCCTCCCATGTCCCGGTGGCTCGTCGAGAAGCGGCTGTCCCAGTCGGCCGAGCGGCTCAAGCAGCTGCGGGCGGAGCTGGGCGTGGTCGACGAGCAGCTGCTGTTCCTGGCGGAGACGGCCGACGAGGCCCGCCTGCGGGCCCTCGTCTCGGAGACGCCGCTGGCCGACCGCGAGCACCGGGACGCCCAGAAGCACGCCGACGCCATGAGCCGTCGCCGGGCCGAGATCGTGGCCTCCATCCAGGAGCTGGAGCGGGCCCAGGACGAGCTGCTCGACCGCCTGGCGAGCGAGGCCTAGAGGGGCACGGGTACACCCCAATGGCCGTGCGCGTCGTCATCGCCGAGGATGAGGCCATCATCCGCCTCGACCTCAAGGAGACCCTCGAGGAGGAGGGCTACGAGGTCGTCGGGGAGACCGGCCGCGGCGACGAGGCGGTCACCCTGGTGCGCGACCTGGAGCCCGACGTGGCCATCCTCGACATCAAGATGCCGGGGGACATGGACGGGATCGCCGCCGCCCGGGAGATCGCCCGGGCCCGCAAGGCGGCCGTCCTCATCCTCACCGCCTTCAGCCAGCGCGACCTGGTCCAGAAGGCCACCGAGGCGGGCGCCATGAACTACCTGGTCAAGCCGTTCCAGAAGAGCGCTCTCATCCCCGCCATCGAGGTCGCCCTCGGTCGCTTCGCCGACCTGCGGGCCAGCGAGCAGGAGTCCGACGAGCTGCGGGAGATGCTCACCACCCGCCGGCTCGTGCACCGGGCCCAGGGCGTCCTCCAGGACCATCACGGCATGACCGAGGACGAGGCGTTCGCCTTCATCCAGCGCACGGCCATGCGCCACCGGGTGAAGATGCGCGTGATCGCCGAACGGGTCCTCAGCGGCGAGCTCAGCCCACCGTCACAAAGCTGACTGGCACAAAGCTGAGTGGCACAAAGCTGAGTGGCACAAAGCTGAGTGGCACAAAGCTGACTGGCCGGGCTACCGGCCGGGCGGGCCCGCCAGCAGGGCGGTGAGGTCGGTGACCTGGTCGGCGGGCGGGGGACGGACGTCCACCGCCGTGCCGAAGTCGTACAGCTCCAGCTCCACCCGGCCCGCCGTCTGGGGGCCGGCGTCGGTGCGGACGATGTCGAAGGCGAGCTTGCGCAGCCGGCCCTCGCCGTCGATCCACAGGTCGGCCGGGATGGTCGAGGTCCCCAGCGACTCGATGGCCTGCTCGACGGCGGGGCGGGTGCCGGCGTCCACCTCCGAGGCGGCTCGCCGCAGGTCGATGGTGCCCCGGTAGTGGGTGGTCTGGGCGCCCCGCACCCGCTCCTCACCAACCTCGCGCATGTCGCTCGCCGCCCCCTCCAGGAAGCGCAGGGCGACGCTGGGGTCGACCGACTGGAGCTGGCCCAGGGAGCCGATGTCGAGCCCGGCCTGCTGGCTCAGGGCGGCCAGGTCGATGCGGACCCACGGCCGCCCCGCCACCGTCGCCAGCTGGGGCGGCAGTTGCACGAAGATCGTGTTGCGGTCGAGCACGGCGTCGAGGGTGCTGGCCCCGAAGGTGGCGCCGAACGCCCCCAGGTCGAGGTTCAGCGAGCCTCGCCCCGCCCTCAGGTCGAAGACCCCCTCGCCGGTGACGGCGCCGGTGGCCCCCGCCGACGCCAGCGAGATCGTGATGGCGGCCCGGGCCGAGCCGGCGTCGAGCGTCTTCTGGGGCGCGGCCCGCACCACGTCGACCGGGTCGTCGCCCCCGGCCCGGCAGGCCCCGAGCAGGCCCAGGGCCAGCACCGCCACCACGGCGGCGGCCCGGCGGCCGGCGTCTGTCACACCCGCTCCACGTAGAGCTGGCCGGCGAGAGCGGGCCCCAGGGCGATCGAGCCGCCCTCGAGGTCGAGGGTGAGCGTGCCGTCGGGGGCGCGGTCGCGCACCTGGGCGGCGGCCCCGGGGATGAAGCCATGGCTGTCGAGATACACGAGCGCCTCCTGGTCGACCTCGACCTGCTCGGTGACCCGCTCCAGCCGTACCCGATCTCCCGGTTCCGAATCCGCCAGAGCCTGGAGGTCCTTCTCCGGCCCCTCCATCCCGGGGATGGGGTTGCCGTGGGCGCACGTGGAGGGCCGGTTGAGTATGGCGATGAGCCGCTCCTCGACCGCGTCGGACATGACGTGCTCCCACCGGCAGGCCTCGATGTGGGTCTGGCTCCAGGGGATGCCGATGACGTCGAGCAGGAACCGCTCGGCCAGGCGGTGCTTGCGCACCACGCTCTCGGCCCGCACCCGCCCCTCGTCGGTGAGCTTGAGGATGCGGCCCTCGGCCTCCACGTACCCGTCGCCCCGCAGGCGCCGTACCGTCTCGGAGACGGTGGGCGCGGAATGGCCCAGATGCTCGGCCAGGCGGGCCTGGATGACCTGCGTGCCTTCCTCTTCGAGCTCCCAGATCGCCTCGAGGTACTCCTCTACCGGGGGGTGAAAGCCGTCAGCCATACGGGAGGATGGTAATTCCCCCCGCCCGCCGGCGGCCCCCGCCCCCGGCGGGGCGGTTCGTGCCATGCCGGGGTCGTACCATGTGGCGGCCGTACCATGCCGGCGTGGCCCGCTTCCTGCTGCTGGACGGCAACTCCCTCGCCTACCGGGCCTTCTTCGCCCTGCCCACCGACATGGCCACCGCCTCGGGCCAGGTCACCAACGCGGTGTTCGGCTTCACGTCGATGCTCATCAACCTGCTCAAGGACCACAAGCCCACCCACGTGGCCATCGCCTTCGACCGCCCCGAGCGCACGTTCCGCCACGACCTGGTCCCCGCCTACAAGGAGGGCCGGGCCGAGGCCCCCGACATCCTGCGCCAGCAGATGGGGCTCGTCCGCCAGGTGGTGGAGACGCTGAAGATCCCCATGGTCGACGCCCCCGGCTACGAGGCCGACGACGTGCTGGCCACCCTGGCCACCCGCGTCCGCGACCAGGGCGACGAGGCCATCGTCGTCACCGGCGACCGCGACACCTACCAGCTGGTCGAGGACCCCCACGTCAAGGTCCTCTACAACCGCCGCGGGGTGAGCGACTACGTCCTCTACGACGAGGCCGGCATCGAGGCCCGCACCGGGGTCACACCCTCTCTCTACCCCGAGTACGCCGCCCTGCGCGGCGACCCGTCCGACAACCTGCCGGGCGTGCCGGGCGTGGGCGAGAAGACGGCGGCCAAGCTGCTCAACCAGTGGGGCAGCCTCGACGGGGTCTTCGCCAACGTGGAGGCCAACACCCCCAAGCTGCGGGAGAACCTGCGGGCCGCCGAGGACCAGGTCCGCCGCAACGCCGCCGCCACGCCCCTCGTGCGCGACGTGCCCCTGGCCGTCGACCTCGACGACCTCCACATGGGCGCTTGGGACCCCGAGGCGGTGCGGGCCCTGTTCCGCTTCCTCGAGTTCAACACCCTCTACCCCCGCCTGCAGGAGGCGGTGGGCGACCAGGCTGCGCCCCCACCGCCCGCCGCCACCCTCGACGTGGCGGTCCGGCGGGTGGGCACCGCCGCCGAAGCCGTCGACCTCCTCGTGGAACTGGCCGGGCCGGTGGCGGTGGCCGGGGCATGGGACGGCGAGGAGGGCCGCTCCCCCCTCACCGGCCTGGCTGTCAGCCACCACGAGGCCGGGGCGGTGGCGTGGCTGGGCGCGACCCTGCTGGCCGAGCCGGCGGTCGCCTCCGCCCTGGGCCGCCGCTTCGCCCGCACCGCCCCGCCCGTCCACGCCCACCGGGCCAAGGAGCTGATGCACGGGCTCGGCCGCCTGGGCGCCGACCTGCACGCCCTCGACGTCGACACCGCCATCGCCGCCTACCTCATCGACCCGGCCGAGGGCACCTACGCCCTCGAGACCCTGGCCGCCCGCTACCTAGGCCTCGACCTGCGCTCCCCCGACGCGCCGCCCGCGGGCCAGCTCGACCTGGCCGGGGCCGCCACCGACCCGGCCGAGGACGCCGCCCGCCGGGCCGAGGCCGTCCGCCGCCTGGCGGGGGCCCTCGACGAGGCCATGGGGGCCCGCGGCCTGCGCCGCCTCTACGACGACGTGGAGCGACCGCTGGTCCGGGTGCTGGCCCGCATGGAGGAGGCGGGCGTGCGGGTCGACGTCGGGCAGCTGCGCGCCCTCAACGCCGGCCTGGTCGACGAGGGCCAGCGGCTGGAGAAGGAGATCCAGGAGCTGGCGGGCGAGCCGTTCCTGGTCAACTCCACCGTCCAGCTGCGCCACGTCCTGTTCGACAGGCTGGGCCTGGAGCCGCAGAAGAAGACCAAGACCGGCTACTCCACCGACGCCGCCTCGCTGGAGAAGCTGCGGGGCCAGCACCCGATCATCGAGCCCCTGCTGCGCTACCGCGAGGTGGAGAAGCTGCGCTCGACCTACGGGGAGACGCTCATCGCCGAGGTCGGCCCCGACGGGCGCATCCACGCCACCTTCAACCAGACCGTCGCCCGCACCGGCCGGCTCAGCTCCGACCGGCCCAACCTCCACAACATCCCCATCCGCACCGAGGAGGGCCGCCGCATCCGGCGGGCCTTCATCCCCGCTGACGGCTGCCGCTTCCTCGTGGCCGACTACAACCAGATCGAGCTGCGGGTCATCGCCCACCTCGCCTCCGACCCCGGCCTTGTCGAGGCGTTCACCACGGGGCAGGACATCCACCGGGCCACCGCCGCCCGCATCTTCGGCGTCGACCCCGCCGACGTCACGATCGGCCAGCGGTCCAAGGCCAAGATGGTCTCCTACGGGCTCGCCTATGGCATGGAGGCCTACGGCCTGGCCTCCCGACTGGGGATCGGCACCGACGAGGCGGCCGGCATCCTGGCCGCCTACTTCGACGCCTTCCCGGCCGTGCGCTCCTACATGGACCGCACGGTGGCCGAGGCCCGGGACCGGGGCTACACCGAGACCCTGTTCGGGCGCCGCCGCCACATCCCCGAGCTCTCCTCGGCCAACTACCGCCTGCGCCAGGCGGGCGAGCGCCAAGCCATGAACGCCGGCATCCAGGGCCTGGCCGCCGACATCTTCAAGATGGCCCTCGTCCGCCTCGACCGGGCCCTGGAGAGCGAGGCCCACCGCAGCCGGCTCGTGCTGCAGGTGCACGACGAGGTCATCCTCGAGGTGCCGCCCGGCGAGGCCGGCCCCGTCGCCGCCCTCACCCTCGACGCCATGCAGGGCGTCTGCGAGCTGTCGGTGCCCCTCGAGGTCAACCTGTCGTGGGGCGACAGCTGGGCCGACGCCAAGAGCTGAGGCCCTGAGGCTCCGGCGTGCGGGCGCGGTAGACTAGGGATTTGGTGCCGAGGGGGGCTCGGCGCCGTCCTCCCGCCCCGACGGGAGAATGTCCGATGGGAAAGAAGGCTACCGACCAGCATGTCCGACCAGGCCACGAGTGACGATCCCACGAGTGAGGATCACAGTGCAGCAGGAGCGAGCCCGCAGCAAGAGGTGAGCGAGGAGGTGGTGAGCGCCACCGGCTCCGGCACTCCTAGCGACGGCACTCCAAGCGACGGCACTCCAAGCGACGGCACTCCTAGCGACTCTGGCCCGGCCGACGACTCCGCCTACGTCCCCCGGGAGGTCGTGTCCAACGACCTCGGAGGGATGTCCCTGGAGGACGCCATCGCCGGCACGATCGTCGAGTTCGACGACGGCGACATCGTCAAGGGCACCATCGTGAAAGTGGACAAGGACGAGGTGCTCCTCGACATCGGCTTCAAGTCCGAGGGCGTCATCCCTGCCCGGGAGCTGTCGATCCGCCACGACGTAGACCCCAGCGAGATCGTCTCGGTGGGCGACGAGGTCGAGGCCCTTGTCCTCCAGAAGGAGGACAAGGAGGGCCGGCTGATCCTGTCCAAGAAGCGGGCCCAGTACGAGCGGGCCTGGGGCACGATCGAGCGCATCAAGGAGCAGAACGGGGTCGTCTCGGGCCCCGTCATCGAGGTCGTCAAGGGCGGGCTCATCCTCGACATCGGCCTGCGGGGCTTCCTGCCCGCGTCCCTGGTCGAGCTGCGGCGGGTGCGCGACCTCCAGCCCTACGTGGGCCGCAGCCTCGAGGCCAAGATCATCGAGCTCGACAAGCACCGCAACAACGTCGTCCTCAGCCGCCGGGCGTGGCTGGAGGAGACGCAGAAGGAGCAGCGGGAGGAGTTCCTCGACAACCTCAAGCCGGGCGAGCGGCGCAAGGGCACCGTCTCGTCGGTGGTGAACTTCGGCGCCTTCGTCGACCTGGGGGGCATGGACGGCCTCGTCCACGTCTCCGAGCTGTCGTGGAAGCACGTCGACCACCCCTCGTCGGTGGTGCAGGTGGGCGACGAGGTCGAGGTCGAGGTCCTCGAGGTCGACCTCGAGCGGGAGCGCATCAGCCTGTCGCTCAAGGCCACCCAGCAGGACCCCTGGCAGGAGTTCGCCAACAACCACCGGGTGGGCGAGCTCGTCTACGGCCGGGTCACCAAGCTCGTCCCCTTCGGCTCCTTCGTGCAGGTCGGCGACGGGATCGAGGGCCTTGTCCACATCTCGGAGATGGCAACGCACCATGTCGAGCTGCCGGAGCAGGTGGTCACGCCGGGCGAGGAGCTGTGGGTCAAGATCATCGACCTCGACCTCCAGCGCCGCCGCATCAGCCTGTCGATCAAGCAGGCGGCCGAGGGCGGCGTGGTCGCCCCCGAGTACCAGGAGGCGTTCGGCGAGCACGCCTACGACGAGCACGGCAACTACATCGGCGACTACCAGGCCGCCGAGTTCACCCCCGAGTCCGAGGGCCAGGCGGCGTGGGCGGCCGAGTACGCCGCCGCCGAGGCGGCGGCCGCCGCCGCCGCCCAGGAAAGCGAGCCCGGCGCCGGCGACGACCCGGCGAACGCCGAGGGCTAAGACACCTCTCGTCGCGCCGGCGGGGACCGGCGACGCTCACCCGTGAGGCTGGCCAGGCGGCTGCGGTCGCCCAACCTCGAGTCGCTGTTCGTCGCCGTCCTCGTGCTGCTCGGGTTCCGCATCGGGGTGCTGCCGATCGGCGACAACTCGATGTTCACCCACCTCCGGACGGGCATCGACATGGTCTCGGGCGAGGGCATACCCCGTTCCGACCCCTACAGCTACACCGCCGCGGGGACGGACTGGGTGGTGCAGAGCTGGCTGCCGGAGTGGACCTACGGCTGGCTGTACCGCATAGCCGACATGCGCCTCGTAGTCCTCCAGCAGGCGGTCATCGTCGCCCTCCTCGCCTGGCTGGTGGCCCGCCTGGCCCGGGCCGGCTCGCCCATCCGCACCGCGGCCTCGTCGACGCTGGCGGTGGCCCTGGGGGCGGCCTACTGGTCTCCGCGGCCGCTGCTGTTCGGCCTCATCTGCATGGCCCTCACCGTCACCGTGGTGGAGCGGCGGCGCACCCCGTGGCTGCTCGTGCCCATCGTGTGGCTCTGGGTGAACAGCCACGGCTCCTTCCCCTTGGGGCTGGTGTGGCTGGGGACGCGCGCCGCCGGCGAGTGGCTCGACTGGCGCGACCGTCCCCGGGAGACGGCCCGCTACGTCTGGGGCTTCCTGGCCGGCATGGGGGCGGCCATCGCCAACCCGCTGGGCGCCCGCCTGCTGCTGTTCCCCCTCACCCTCGGCGAGAAGCGCACCGCCTTCGACGCCATCCGCGAGTGGCAGTCCCCCGACTTCCACGCCGCCGGCAACCGGGTCGCCCTCCTCTGCCTCGCCCTCATCGTCGTGCTGCTGTTCCGGGCTCGCCTGACGTGGCGGGACTCCGTGCCGGCGATGGCCTTCCTCGTGATGAGCCTGTACGCGGTGCGCAACATCCCGCTGCTGGCCATCGTGCTCGCCCCCACGCTGGCCCGGATCATGAAGAGGCCCGAGTCGGCCC
>DATLGZ010000135.1:0-1593 GCA_035540235.1 Acidimicrobiales bacterium
CGCCCACCCCATGCTCTCTCCCACCCGGCCCCAGGCCAGTTGGGTGAGCGCCGCCTCGTGGCGCGCCCCCTGGTGGGCGGCGGTGGCCAGGCTGGCGGCCAGCAGGCGCCTGGCCCGCCGGGCCCGCCCCCGCATGGCCGCCACCAGGGCTTGCTCGCGCAGGGCCTGGGGCCGGTTGTTGCGGTAGTCCCACGCCGTGCGCGACGCCCGGCGGGCCACCTCGGCCGCCCGCCGCAGCTGGGCCCGGTTGCGCAGGGACCGGAACGGCGGCATCTGCTCGGCCCGAACCCGCAGGGCGGTGGCGAGCCACGGCAGCACGGGGGCGACGTACTCCTGGCGGAGCCCGGCCCGCCGCACCACCCGGCTCGCCTCGTCGAACATGGCGATGGCCGCCTCCACCTCGCCCTCGCCCAGCAACCGCACCCCCTCGGCCACCCTGACCTCGGTGGCGGTGTGGGCGTCGGCCGTGCCTTCGGCCAGGGCGGCAGCCAGGTGTTCGGCCGGCACCTTGCCACCCGACGCCCGTGACCAGGCGCTCAGCGCCACGCCGGCGGCGGTGCGGTCGCCGATGGCGGTCGCCGACGCGTAGAGGTCGCGGGCCAGGGTTACCGCCCGGTCGAGCTCGCCCAGGCGGTAGTAGGCGAAGGCGGTGTGCCAGCGGGCGGTGTTGGCCTCCCAGCGGTCGCCCGTGCGGTCCAGCAGCCGGGCCGCCTCCTCGCACGACTCGATGCACTCCCGGTACCGGGAGGCGCTGTAGAGGACGGCGCCGTAGAACCCGAGCGACTGGCCTTCGCCCCAGACGTCCCCCAGGCTCCGGCGGATGGCGAGGGAGCGCAGGGCGTAGGCGACGCCCCGGCCGTACCAGGGGATCATGGTCGCCACCGGGGCGTGCTCGGAGTAGGCCTGGGCGAGGGCCTCGGTGGGCGGGTAGCGCTCGGCCAGGTTCATCTCCCGCAAGTGGGCCCAGGCGCAGGGGATCTTGCCGGCGTGGAACCAGTAGACGTAGGCCAGCCGGCTGTAGAGGCGGATGGCGAGAAGCTCCCGCTCCGCGCCCTCGACGGGCCGCCGCCCGGTGACCAGCCGGGGCGCCACCGAGTGAGCCACCTGCACGGCCAGCTCCTTGAGAAGCACCACCAGGTAACCCCAGGGCCGGCGGGGTACGCGCCGGCCGAGCTGGCGCAACGCCCCCTCCAGGTGGGACCGGGCCCGTACGTGGTCGCCCCGCTTGAAGGCGACGTCGCCCAGCTTGCCCTCGATCTCGGCCCGGCGGGGCCCCGCCTTCACCAGCGACCTGGCCAGCTCCAGGGAGGTGACCGCCTCGCCGTAGTTGCCCTGCAGGGTCAGGACGTCGCCCAGCCCCTCCGCCACCCGGGCCCGGGTGGCGGCGTCGGTGACCCCGGCTCGCTCCGCGATCCGGTAATGGGCCACGGCCACCTCGAGGGCGTGGCGGCGCCGGGCCGACTCGGCCGCTTCCAGGGCGTAGGGCAGGGCCCGGTCGCTGCGCCCGCCGGCGTCGAAGTGGTAGGCGAGATCGAAGCAGCGGTCGCGGGCGGTGACCTCGATGCGATGGGCCGCCCGCAGGTGGAGGGTGCG
>DATLGZ010000136.1:0-3212 GCA_035540235.1 Acidimicrobiales bacterium
GCCCCCGCGACGACGGGCGTCGGGCCCGGCGGCCCGGCCGGCGCCCCGGCCGGTGCCCCCGCCTCCGGCACGGGCCCGACCGTGCCGCCTCCGGCCGGCGGGCCGGCCGCGACCGCGGCGGCCGGCGGCGGGGGGGCGGCCTCTGTAGGTCCGGCCTCGCCGGCTCCCCCCACGGCCGGCACCTACCGCTACGCAACCCAGGGCCAGTCGACCATCGGCGCCACCGTGCTGCCGTTCCCGGCCGTCACCACGTTGGTGATCGACCCGGCCTCGGGCACCCGCCAGCGGGCGGTGCGCGACCTGCGCAGCGGCGGTACCGGGCCGGTGTTCGAGTACGTCCTCGACTACCGCCCCGAGGGCATCCACCTCGTGAGCCTGTCGGCCACGACCAGCTTCCTCTTGTTCGCCCAGCGGGAGGAGCTGCGCCCGCCCTCCCCGCTGCTGCTCGTCCCCGCCGGCGCCGCCGCCGGCGCCCGGCGGGAGGCCGACGTCCCCACCGCCTCGGGCGCCACCGCCCGGCTGGCGGTGGAGGTGCGGGGCCCCGCCACCGTCACCGCCGGCGGCCGCTCGCTGGCCACGACCGTCGTGCACCTCACCGCCACCCTGGCCGGCGAGCTGGCCAGCCGCATCGACCAGACGGTGTGGCTGGCCGACGGGACGGGCGTGTGGGCCCGGGAGCGGCTGGTGGCCGAGGCCACCGCCCCCACCGGCGAGGTGGCCTTCCGCAGCGAGTACACCGCCACCCTCCAGGAGTAGGGACGGTCGCCCGGGGAGTCAGCGGATGGAGCGGAGAAGGGTGACCAGCTCGGCGTGGATGGCGTCGGCCTCCTCCAGGGTGGGGGCGATGCACACCGCTCCCATCTTCCCGTAGGCGGGCAGCGCCCCCAGCAGGTGGAGGGTCACCCCCGACGTGGTGGCCGGGTCGTAGGCCAGGCCCGACTTGTCCAAAGCCGCGATCACGTCGGCGGGGGCGAGGCCGGCCAGGTGGGGCTCCTTGATGTTGTCGGTGGCCACGTAGCGGCGGGGCTCGCCGCCCACCATGAGCTCGCCCGTGGCCGGGTCGTACTCGCCGCCGGTCACGAGGCGGGCCATCCAGAAGGGGTGCGTGGTGCCCCCCATGCGCAGGTTGATCTCGCTTAGGTAGACGTGGTTGCCGCCGTGGCCGTGAGCCACCAGGAAGTCGATGCCGAACGAGCCCATCACGCCCTTGGAGGCCAGCACCCCGGCCACCCGCAGGGCGTTCTCCTGGATCACCAGGCGGTACTCCGGGTCGGCGGGGAACCGGCAGCCCAGGTACACGTGGCCCTCGGGCCCGCCCAGGATCTGGTCGTGGGTTGACACCACCTCCGACTCGCCGCCGGGGGTGATCCGCAGCTGCACGCTGGGCGACACCATGGGCTCGTCCCGCACCAGCTCCTCGACGATGGCCCCCTCGGCCCCGATCTTGGCCTCGTAGGAGGGCCACGTCTCCTCGGCCGCGCAGAACGTGGTGGCCGCCGCCGTTAGGGGCGAGATGTGGCCGTCGAGCTCCACGATGGCGTTGCCCTGGCCCGAGAACCCGTTGTTGAGCTTGATGACCACCGCGTCGGCGTGGGGCGAGCGGGCGCGGATGGCCTCGATGGCGTGCTCGATGTCGGCCAGCGTGTAGAGGTCCTCCCAACCCTCCAGCACCTTCACCGCCGCCTGGCGGGCGGTGCGCCGCGACCCGGTCTTCGACCCCAGCCAGAACAGGCTGGGCGGCGGGCCGTAGAGGGGCAGCCGCAGCGCCTCCGACAGGGCCCGCTCGGAGGCGGTCACGTTGAAGGGCAGGAGGTAAGCGTCGTCGGGGTTGCCGGCCCGGGCCCTCACCTCCTCCAGGGCGGCCGGGTGGCGCAGGAGCTTCTCCGACAGCGGCTGGATGGCGGGGTCGCCCACGCTGACGAGGTGCAGGCGGCGGCGGGCGTCCTCGGGGTCGGGGAGGAAGCGCAGGTAGTAGTCGACGACCGCCGGGTCGACGGGCACGGCGGTGACGTAGACGATGCGCACGCTCGGCCGCCGCAGCCACAGGAGCATGAACAGCAGCCGCTCCTCGTAGTGGACGACGCCGGTGATCTTGGCCAGCTCGCTGGGCGCGAAGGAGAACGACGGCAGGACCACGATCGTCCCCGACTCCAGCTCGGCCGGGCTGCGGGACCCCATGCGACGGATGAACGCCTCTTGGCGCTCCTCCCAGGTGCGGGCCACGGGACCTACCGGCGGCGGGCTAGGGCCCGACCACGTCGGGGTCGAGGGCCTTGTCGATGGCGGCCAGGGCGCCGTCGTCGAGAGCGACCCCTGAGGCAGCGGCGTTCTCGTCGAGCTGCTCGGGGCGGGAGGCGCCCACGATGGCAGAGGCCACGTTGGGCTGGCGGAGCACCCAGGCCAGGGCCAGCTGGGGGAGGGTGACGCCGACGTCGGCGGCGATGGGCCGCAGCCGCTCGACGGCCGCCAGCACCTGGTCGTCGCGGAAGCGGCCCATCATGCCGGCGTTGCGGCCCGCGCCCCGGCTCCCGGAGGGGGCCGGCTGGCCGGGCCGGTACTTGCCCGTCAGGGCGCCCTGGGCCAGGGGGGACCACACGATCTGGCTGATGCCGTTGGCCGCGCACAGGGGGATGACCTGCTCCGCCTTCCGCCACAGCATGGAGTACTCGGGCTGGCTGGAGACGAACCGCTCCACGCCGCTCAGGTCGAGGGCGGCCTGGATCTGCTCGGGTGTCCACTCGCTGAAGCCGATGTAGCGGGCCTTGCCCTGCCTCACCAGCTCTGTGAGGGCGCCCATCGTCTCCTCCAGCGGAGTGTCGCGGTCGTAGCGGTGACACTGGTACAGGTCGACGTAGTCGGTTCGCAGCCGCTTCAGCGAGGCCTCCGACTGCTTGCGTATCTGGCGGGCCGACAGCCCCTTGTCGACCGGGGACATGGGGAAGTAGGCCTTGGTGGCCAGGTAGTAGGAGTGGCGGGGCCGGCCGCTGAGCGCCTCGCCCAGGAACGACTCGGCCGCGCCCCGCCCGTAGGTGTTGGCCGTGTCGAAGAGGTTGATCCCGGCGGCGAAGGCCCGGTCGACGCAGGCGGACGCCCGCTCCCGCTCCACCGCGGTTCCGAAGGTCAGCCACGAGCCCAGGCTGATCTCCGAGACCTCCATGTCGCTCGCCCCGAGGCGCCGGTACCGCATGGACAGCGTCTTTAGCACGCGGGCG
>DATLGZ010000137.1:0-16631 GCA_035540235.1 Acidimicrobiales bacterium
CTCCGGCTCCCGCCGCACGCTGGCCGCGGTGGTGATCCTCGGGTTCGTGCTGGTCACGGGCACGAGCGTGTTCGTGATGGCCGGCAACCGCGAGCCGGGCGCCCCCATGACGGGGTCGCTGCCCGACACGCCCGCCGGCAACCTCCAGCTCGCCCACGAGCTCGACGCCCAGGGCCAGGCCCTGGAGGCGCTCAAGCTTTACGACCGGGTGCTGGCCGCCGACCCCGCCAACGTGGAGGCCCTCACCTACCGGGGCTGGCTGCTGAAGCGGGCCGGCCTCGTCGACGACGCCCAGGCCTCCCTCGACCGGGCCATCGCCCTCAACCCCTCTTATCCCGACGCCCACTTCTTCAAGGGCATGCTCCTCTACCAGGACCGGGGCGAGCTGGCCGCCGCCGTGGCCGAGTTCGAGACCTACCTCGCCTCCAACCCGCCGCCCGCCACGGTGGAGGCGGTCCAGGGGGTGCTCGACCGGGCCCGGGCCGACCTGGCCGCCGCCACCGCCACCACGACCACCGCCCCCGCGGGCTGACGAAATTCGAGCGCGGCTGGACCGCGCACGCCCTACGGTTCCCACGTAGGTGACCCGCATGCCAGACCAGTCCTCACTCGCCATCGAGGCCACCGGCCTCACCAAGTCCTTCGGGGACACCCTCGCCGTCGACGGCGTGGATCTGGCCGTCCGCCGGGGGACGGTCTATGGCGTGCTCGGCCCCAACGGGGCGGGCAAGACCACCACCATCCGCATCCTCGCCACCCTCATCCGCCCCGACGCCGGCACCGCCCGGGTGCTGGGCCACGACATCGTCGACGAGGCCGACGCGGTGCGGGGCGCCATCAGCCTCACCGGCCAGCTCGCCTCGGTCGACGAGGACCTCACCGGCCGCGAGAACCTCGTGCTGATCGGCCGCCTCCTCGGGCTGAAGCGGGCGGCGGCCAACGAGCGGGCCGCCGAGCTGCTGGCCGCGTTCGGGCTGTCGCCCGCCGCCGGGCGGCTCGTCAAGCACTTCTCAGGGGGCATGCGCCGGCGGCTCGACATCGCCGCCAGCATCGTGGTCACCCCCCAGCTGCTGTTCCTCGACGAGCCCACCACCGGCCTCGACCCCCGCTCCCGCAACCAGGTCTGGGACATCGTGCGGGCCTTCGTGGCCGAGGGCACCACCATCCTGCTGTGCACCCAGTACCTGGAGGAGGCCGACCAGCTGGCCGACGGCATCGCCGTGATCGACCGCGGCCGGGTCATCGCCGAGGGCACGCCCGCCCAGCTCAAGGCGTCCATCGGCGGCGGGTCCCTGCGGGTGCGCCTCCTCGACCCCGACCAGCGCCAGCAGGCCCAGCAGACGCTGACCCGGCTGCTGGGGCCGGTGTCCCTCGAGCCCGACCCCGCCGCTCTGGTGGCCCACGGCCCTCACCCCGAGCGGGCCGCCGCCGCGGTGGCCGAGCTGGCCCGCCAGGGCATAGCCGTGGCCGGCTTCTCGCTGGGCCAGCCCAGCCTGGACGAGGTGTTCCTGGCCCTGACCGGCCACCCCGCCGACGACGGGGCCGGCGTCGACGACGAGATCGAGGAGGGGCAGGCGGTATGAGCATGAGCAAGACGGTCAACGGCGACCTGGGGACGACGGCCGACGCCGCTGCCGTCCGCCGGGCCATCTCCTCCACCCCCCGGCCGCCCCGGCCCACTCCCGCGTCGGCGGCGCTCACGTTCGGCTGGCGGGCCATGCTCAAGGTCAAGCACGTCCCCGAGCAGTTGCTCGACGTCACCATCACGCCGGTCATGTTCGTGCTCATGTTCACCTACATGTTCGGGGGGGCGGTGGCGGGGTCGACGGCCGAGTACCGCGACTACCTGCTGCCCGGCCTCCTCGTGATGTCGGTGCTGTTCACCACCGTCTACTCGGGCGTTGCCCTCAACACCGACGTCACCAAGGGGGTGGTCGACCGCTTCCGCTCACTTCCGGTTTGGAGGCCGGCCCCCCTCCTCGGCACGATGCTGGGCGACACCGCCCGCTACGTCGCCAACGGCACCGTCCTGTTGCTGCTCGGCTTCGCTCTCGGTTTCCGGCCCGGCGCCGGCCTCCCGGGTGTGCTCGCCGCCCTGGCCGTCACCGTTCTCTTCGCCTTCGGGCTCTCGTGGGTGTTCACCACCCTCGGGCTCGTGCTGCGCTCGCCCAGCGCGGTGATGAACGCCGGCTTCATGGCCATATTCCCCCTGACGTTCCTGTCCAACGTTTTCGTCGACCCCCAGACCCTGCCCCGGCCGCTGGAGGCGTTCGTCAACGTCAACCCCATGTCCACCCTGGCCACCGTGTCGCGGGGCCTGATGGAGGGCCACGCCAGCGGCGGCGACGTGCTGCTGGTGCTGGCGGTGGCGGCCGTGCTGACCGCCGTGTTCGCCCCGCTGACCACCAAGCTCTACCGCAAGGGCTGATCCCGCGGCCCGGGTGGCCTTGTATGGGGCAGACTTCCCCCCATGATCGGCCTCATCATCGGATGGATCATCACCGGCCTGATCGTCGGCGCCCTCGGGCGGCTGGCGATCCCAGGCCCCAACCCCATGAGCATCGGCAAGACGATCCTCATCGGCATCGGCGGCGCCTTCGTGGGGGGCATCGTCGGCTACGCCATCGGCCTGGGCGCCTTCGGCTCCTACGTCGTGGCCGTGCTGGCCGCCGCCGGCATCGTGTACTTCCTCGAGAAGCGCAACGTCACCCGGCCGCTCTAGCCGGGTGCGACCGGCGGGTGGTGATGTCGATCAACCACCGAATCGGTGGTTGATCGACATCACTTCGACCAGTCTCGCTACAGGCGGGTGCGGCGGCGGGCCAGGCCGGTGACGACCTGGCGGAAGAGGCGGTTGGGCCAGTAGAGGCCGGGAAAGTGGCGCTGCACCTCGAGCAGCAGCATGGCGTTGTCGACGGCCGACTGCTCGATGAGACCGTCGACCTCGGCGGTGGCGTCGGTGGTGCGCATCACGAGGAAGGTGCCCCAGGCCCGGGCCCGCCAGGCCTCGATCAGCCGGCTGGCGAAGGCCTCGTCGCGCTGGCCCAGAACGGCGTTGAGGACGTGCAGCACCGCGTCGTAGTGGTCGGCCACCGCCGCCTGCACCAGCTTGACCGACTGGGCCAGCACGGTGTTCAGGGCGGCGTTGTCGAGGCGGTAGGGCTCCAGCTCCTCGGCCGACAGGCCCCGGGGGATGGTGGCATCGAGGGAGTGGGGCAGGTCGAAGTTGATGTGGGCGTTCATGCCCAGCAGCGCGTCCTGCATGATGAACGTCTGCTTCCGGCCCGCCGCCTCGAAGGGCACCTGCCAGGGCAGGGCGCACCGGCCCGTGCGCTCGTAGCTGTCGAAGGCGTCGAAGTAGCGGTGGGCGAAGTCGCAATCGATCTCCACGATCCACCCCGGGTTGGCGAACAGGCCCGGCTTCCGGGTGGCGGCGAGGATGTGCTCGGTGGTGGCCAGGTAGGTCTTGGCGAACACCGCCCGCCAGTCGCCGGCGCGGTGGAGGTCGAGCCAGCGGGCCCTCATCTCGTCGATGACGGCCTCGATGGTGGTGGTACGCCCCTCCCCGCTCACCCCCGGGACGCTACCGAACGGCCGCCCGCTGGCTAACCTCGGCCCGGCCATGGAACCTCCTGAGGAGTTCCTACCCAAGCCCGGTGCCAGCGGCGACCGGCCGCCCCGGCGGCCCCGCACCATGGCCGACCTGAAGTTCACCCCCCAGCCCGAGACCCGCTGGTTCGACCCCCGGGTGTTGGCCAAGTCGGGGATGCGGGTGGTGCTGTCGGGGGCGTTCGGGCAGTTCCTCGACAAGCGGGAGCTGCAGGCCGATCTCGACCAGGCGCCCATCGCCCACCACCGCGACCGCCCCGAGATGTGGTTCGACTTCGTCTCCGACACCGGCGACGGCTTCGACCCCACCTACACCGTCGCCTGGCTCGCCTCCCAGCGGGAGCTGGTGCTGCCCAGCGGCGAGCGGCTGCCCCGGGGCCAGGTGCTCGTTCTGGGCGGCGACGAGGTCTACCCCTTCGCCACCGCCGACGCCTACGAGCAGCGGTTGAAGGGGCCCTTCGAGGCGGCCCTGCCGTGGGTGGACGAGGACAACCCCGACCTCCTCGCCGTCCCCGGCAACCACGACTGGTACGACGGCTTGACCAGCTTCATCCGCCTGTTCTGCCAGGGGAAGTGGATCGGCGGCCGCCTCACCCGCCAGCGCCGCAGCTACTTCGCCGTCCAACTGCCCAACCGCTGGTGGCTGTGGGGCATCGACATCCAGCTCGACACCTACATCGACGAGCCTCAGCTGGCCTACTTCGACGCTGTCGACGTGCGGCCCGGCGACCGGGTCGTGCTCTGCACGGCCACCCCGGCCTGGATCGAGGGCAGCGACTCCCGCGGCTTCAAGAACCTTGCCTTCCTGGAGCGCAAGCTCATCCGCCCCAAGGGCGCCCGCCTGGTGCTCAGCCTCTCCGGGGACAAGCACCACTACCAGCACCACGCCGGCGACGACGGCACCCACAAGGTCACCGCCGGCGGGGGCGGCGCGTTCCTGCACCCCACCCACGCCCATCCCGAGAGCTCGCTGGTCATCGACATCGGAGGCGCCAACGGCCACCCTCCCCAGGTGTTCACGCCCGTCTGCGCCTATCCCGACCGCCGGCGGTCCCGCCGCATGGCGTGGTGGGCGGTGGGGCTGCCCCGCTGGAACTGGCTGTTCACCCTCGTCCCCGCCGTGGTCTACGTGCTGCTGGGGTTCTCCAGCCAGTTCTCCCTGCGGGCCTTCGAGCAGGCGGGGCCGATCGAGGCCGCCGCTCCCGGCTTCGGCTGGTCCGACGTGCTGCGGGGCCTGGTCAGCAACCCCGTCTCGGTCCTCATCCTCATCGCCTTCCTGGGCGGGCTCTCCGGTTTCGCCAAGCCGTCGCCGCGGGGGCCGCGCTCCGCCCGGGCCCGGATCGCGGTCAAGTGGACCATGGCCGGCTTCCACCTCGTCCTGCACGTGGCCGCCGTCACCGTCGTGGGGCTGGTGGCGGTCCGGGGGGCGCTGGCCCTGTTCGAGGGCAACGGGGTGGGGTTCACCGCCGTGCTGCTCGCCACCATGGCGGTCCTGGGCGGGTTCGCCGGCGCGGCCGTCACCGGCCTCTACCTGGCCATCTGCTGCGCCGTGTTCAACGCCCACGGCAACGAGGCGTTCTCCGCCATGCGCCTCACCGGCTACAAGAACTTCCTGCGCCTCCACCTCGACGCCCGCGGCGACCTCACCGTCTACCCCCTCGGCGTGCACCGGGCCCACAAGCGGTGGAGGCTTGACCCCGACAACGCCGACGAAGCATCGTGGCTCGCGCCGGAGGGCCGGGCGCCCATCGCCCAGCTGATCGAGCCGCCCTTCACGCTCCGCTGATGACCGACACCCACTTCGACACCATCGTCGTCGGCTCCGGCTTCGGCGGCGCCGTCACCGCCTACCGCCTGGCCGACGGCGGCCAGCGGGTGTGCCTGCTGGAGCGGGGCAAGGCCTACCCGCCCGAGTCGTTCCCCCGCCGCCCCCACGAGCTCTCCCGCAACTTCTGGGACCCCAGCCGGGGCTACCACGGCATGTTCAACGTGTGGTCGTTCCGGGGGATCGAGGCGCTGATCGGGGCCGGCCTAGGCGGCGGCTCCCTCATCTACGCCAACGTGCTGCTGCGCAAGGACGAGCGCTGGTTCGTCACCGACAGCCCCGTAGACGGCTCCTACGAGCACTGGCCGGTCACCCGGGCCGACCTCGACCCCCACTACGACGCCGTCGAGAAGATGATGGACGCCCAGCGGTTCCCCTTCGGCCAGCCCGGCTACGCGTCGCCCAAGACGGCGGCCATGCAGGACGCGGCCGCCACCCTGGGTTTGGAGTGGGCCCTGCCGCCGCTGGCCGTCAGCTTCTCGCCCCGCCCCGGCGCCCCCCCGGTCGTCGGCGAGGCCATCGAGACGCCCGAGTACGGGAACCTCCACGGGAAGCTGCGCACCACCTGCCGGCTGTGCGGCGAGTGCGACCTGGGCTGCAACTACGGGGCCAAGAACACCCTCGACCACAACTACCTGTCGGCCGCCGCCTTCAAGGGCGCCGACATCCGCACCCGCTGCGAGGTGCGGCGGATCAGCCGCCGCCCGGGCGGCGGCTACGCCGTGGGCTACGTCGTGCACGAGCCGGAGCGGGAGGGCGTTCCCACCGACACGGCCAAGCTGCCGGTCGTCACCGTCACCGCCGACCGCCTCGTCGTCAGCGCCGGCACCCTGGGCTCGCCCTTCCTCCTCATGCGCAACCGCTCCCAGTTCCCCCACCTCTCCAAGGCTCTGGGCACCCGGTTCTGCGGCAACGGCGACCTGCTCACCTTCCTCATCCGGGCCACCCAGATGCACGATGGCAAGCGGGTGCCCCGGGTGGTGGACGGGAGCCACGGGCCGGTGATCACGAGCTACATCCGGGTGCCGGACGCCGTCGACGGCGGCACCGGCCGGGGCTTCTACGTGGAGGACGCCGGCTACCCGGTGTTCCTCGACTGGATGGTGGAGTCGACCACCCTTCCCTACAAGGCCTCCCGGGTGGCGCGATTCGCCCTCCGGCGGCTGCTGGCCAGGCTCACCAGCAACCCCCGATCCGACTTGAGCGCCGAGATCGGCTACATCTTGGGGCCGTGCACCATGTCGTCGGGCTCCATGCCGCTGCTCGGGATGGGGCGCGACGTGCCCGACGGCACCATGCGCCTGAAGCGGGGCAAGTTCCTCGACATCGACTGGACCACCCGCACCTCCCAGGAGTACTTCGACCGGGTCAGGGCGACCATGGCGGCGATGGCGGAGGCGCTGGGGGCCGACTTCAGGGACAACCTGCTCTGGTACCTCAAGCGGGTCATAACCGTGCACCCGCTGGGCGGCTGCCCGATGGGGCGCACCGAGGCCGAGGGGGTCGTCGACCCCTACGGGCAGGTCTTCAACTACCCGGGGCTGTACGTGGCCGACGGGTCGGTCATGCCCGGGCCGGTGGGGCCCAACCCGGCCCTAACCATCGCCGCCTTCGCCGACCGCATGTCCACCCGCATCCTCGAGGGGGCTGAGGCCCGATGAGCACTGTCGAGTTCACCGAGGAGATGAAGGGCTACGTCACCCTGGGCGAGACCGACTTCCAAAAGGGGTTCGACCAGGGCAAGCAGCACGGCACCTTCCTCATGTTCCACCTCACGATCGTGGCCGACGACGTCGACGCCTTCGTCGACGACCCCCGCCGGGAGGCGGCGGCCCGGGGGTGGGTCCGCTGCGACGCCCTGGGCGGCAAGCTGGCCGTCGAGGAGGGCATCTTCAACCTCTTCGTGGACACCGACGACCCCGCCCTCAAGCACATGCTCTACCGGCTCTACTTCGCCGACGGCTCCGGCCACCCCCTCACCCTCAGCGGGTTCAAGCTGGTCAAGGACGGCCGCGGCTTCGACCTGTGGCCCGACACGTCAACCCTGTTCACCCGCGTCCTGGCCGGCCACGTGGACGCCGACGGCGAGCCCTCGGCCGAGGTGACGGCGGCCGGCATTCTCAGGATCCGCCCGCTCGACTTCGCCCGCCAGCTGACCACGTTCCGGTCGAGGGGCGGCAGCCTCAGGGACCGGGCCCGCGCCCTCGTCAAGTTCGGGCGCCTGTTCCTGGGCGATCTCTGGAGGATCTACGGCGGCAGGGCCAGGGGATCGGCCGATACGTCGGCCGGGGTGGAGTAGGTGGACGGGCCCCCGCCGCGGCCGCAGCGCGAGACCGACGCCGAGCTGGGCTTCACCCCCAGGCCGGCGGTGCGGTGGCTGTCGCCGCGCGAGCTGCTGGCCACCGGCACGCGCGTGCTGCTCTCGGGCATCTTCGGCGCCTACTCCGACAAGCGGGAGCTGCAGGCCGCCCTCCAGCGCTGCGAGCCCTTCGACTACACCGGCGACTCGGAGGTGTGGATCGACTACGTGTCCGACCTGGGCGACGGGTTCGCCCCCACCTACCACGTGGCCCGCCAGCTGGCCGACGAGAAGCTCGACGTGGTGGGGGTGGACGGGGAGACGGTGCCCACCGAGGCCGGCAAGATCCTCCTGATGGGCGGTGACCAGGTGTACCCGACGGCGTCCAAGGCCGAGTACGAGGACCGCCTGGTCGGGCCCTACCGGGCCGCCCTGCCCTGGAGCTACACCGAGCGCCACCTCTACGCCATCCCCGGCAACCACGACTGGTACGACGGCCTCACCGCCTTCATCCGCGTCTTCTGCCAGCACGACTGGATCGGGGGCTGGCAGACCCAGCAGCCCCGCAGCTACTTCGCCCTGCAGCTCCCGCACCGGTGGTGGCTGTTGGGCATCGACATCCAGTTCGACAACTACATCGACGAGCCGCAGCTGCAGTACTTCGACCGGGTGGTGGGCGCCGAGCTGGAGGCGGGCGACTCGGTGATCCTCTGCTCGGCCAAGCCCAGCTGGGTCAAGAGCAACCTCGACCACCCCGAGGCCTTCGTCAACCTCGACTACTTCGTGCGCAAGGTGGTATCTCGCCGCAAGGCGCACGTCCGCCTCTACCTCACCGGCGACACCCACCACTACGCCCACTACGAGGAGGTGGGGGGCCACGATCGCCACCTCATCACCGCCGGGGGTGGCGGCGCCTACCTCTCCAACACCCACCACCTCCCCTCCGAGCTGGAGCTGCCCCCGCCCGGCTCCCGCGACCCGGGCAAGTCCAACCCGTCGAGCCGGTACCGCCTGGAGGCCTCGTTCCCCAGCCGGGAGCGGTCGCTGAAGATGCGCAAGGGGATCCTCGACCTGCCCTTCGAGAACGTGGGTTTCTGGGGCCTGTCGGCCGGGCTGTTCATGGCCTTCGGCTGGATAGTCGCCTCCGCCCTGCGTGGCGGCGGGGTGAGCGTGGCGGCCCTCCTCAAGGACCTCACGTCCATGGACATCGTCCAGGTGCTGCTGCGCTCGACCCTGGGCGTGGGCGCCATGCTCGTGCTGGTGTGGGCCCTGGCCACCTTCACCCAGAAGGACGCCGCCCTCAAGCGCTGGTTGCTGGGCGGGGTCCATGCCCTGTTGCAGTTCGTGGCCATCGTGGCCTCCATCCGCTTGGCGGCGTGGGCCCTGTCCGGCCTCGACGGCCCTGCCTTCTGGGTGCTGTTCTTCGGGTTGCTGGGGGCAGGAGGCGGGTTGTTGGGGAGCATGGTGACGGCCGTGTACCTGTACGTGGCCGACCACTTCGGCTGCAACAGCAACGAGCTGTTCGCGGCCCAGCGCATACCCGACTACAAGTGCTTCGTCCGCATGCACCTCGACGACAAGGGGACGCTCACGGCGTACCCGGTGGGGATCGAGAAGACGGCCCGCAAGTGGAAGCTGCGCACCGACGGCGAGCTGCACGAGCCCTGGTACGAGCCCGACGGCCCCTGCACGCCCCCCACCCTCATCGAGCCCCCGATCCGCATCAAGCCCCTGGGCCGGTCGTGAGCGCGCCGGGGGTGCGCACCGAGGCGGTCGTCGACGCTCCGCCCGAGCGGGTGTGGGAGGTGCTGGCCGACCTGCCGGGGTGGAACGTCTGGAACCCCACGCTGTTCGACGTGCGCCGCCCTGCCGCCGCCACCGACGACCGGTGGGCGCCGGCGCCGGGGATGGAGGTGCGCATGAACCTCCGGCTCTGGCGGCTCAAGGTCCCCATGCGCCAGCAGATCCGGGTGGTCGACGCGCCCCGGGAGCTGGTGTGGCGCTCCAAGCAGATGCTGCCGGCGGCCGCCTTCGACGTGATCCGCACCTTCCGGCTGGAGCCGGCGGAGGGCGGGGGCACCCGCCTCCTGCAGTTCGAGGAGGGCAGCGGATTCCTGGCCAAGGCCATCTTCGCCCTCATCGGCAAGGGCGTGCGCGACGGCTACGACAACATGGCCCGCGCTCTGGCCGGGCGCCTCTGATGGCCCGCTCGGAGCAGCCGGGCGCCAGCCGGGGGTGGGCGTGGGCCCGCCACATAAACAGCCACGAGCGGTTCGTCCACGACTCCATCGACAGCCTGGGCTACGACTGGTCCCGCATCGGCGACCCGTCGGTGCAACCCGCCTTTCCCTTGCGGGTCTACCTGCCCCAGACCACCGACGACGTGGCCCGCATCGTCCGGGAGGCCGCCGAGCTGGGGCTGGAGGTGACGGTCCGGGCCCACGGGCACTCCAGCAACGACCTGGTGGTGCGGGGCGGGGGCACGGTGCTGCTGACCGAGAAGATGGACCGGGTGCTGGAGGTGGACGAGGAGGGCCTCACCGCCACGGTCCAGCCCGGGTGCCAGTCGGCCGACGTAGACGACGTGCTGGCGGCCCGGGGCCTCGGCCTGCCCGTGATCGGCGACCACGCCCACGTCACCACCGGCGGGTTCGCGTCGGTCGGGGGCATCAGCGCCTCGTCGTTCCGCCACGGCATGTTCGTCGACATCGTCGAGGCGCTCGAGTACGTCACCTGGGAGGGCGAGGTGCGGCGGTGCAGCCGGGCCGACGACCCCGCCGAGCTCAACCGGGTCCTGCTCAGCCTCGGCCGCCACGGCGTGATCACCGCCCTCACCGTGCGGGTGGAGCGAGTGGACAAGTACGGCACGCTGTGGCGCAACCACCAGACCCACTACCGCTCGCTCGACGCCTTCCTGGCCGCCGCCGGCCGGGTGCTGGCCGAGCCGCCGCCCGAGGCGACGTTCCTGCGGGGGATGTGGGTCGATGCCGGCCGCCTGGGCGTGGGCCAGTTCTCGGTCTACTCGCCGGTGCGGGCCACGGCCCTCAACCGCCTGGTCAACGACTGCTCGTACCGGTTCCTGTACGGGCTCGGGTACGTGGCCGGCCGCCTGCCGGCCGCCATCGACCGGGCCCTCAAGTACGTGGGCCTGCTGGGCATCCTGTTCAGCCCCCGCTACGCCACCCAAAAGAACGCCGAGTCGTTCTCGGACAAGATCCTCGACTCGTCGGTGGGGGAGCCCACCCGCTACCTCGTCGCCATCGCCCGCCAGGCCGACATGGAGGCAGTCTCCCGGCGGCTGCTCGACCTGCTCCGCCGCCACCGCGACGAGCACGGCTGCTTCTCGGTCCTGACCCTCTACCTCAAGGGCATCCGCTCGCCCTACCTTGCCGCCGGCCGCCCCCACGACGACCGCTGGGTGGAGGTGCTGTTCTACGTGGCCATCAAGCCCGAGCGCATGACGCCCGAGCTGATGGACCGGATCGTGGAGGAGTTCGACGACGTGTGCGTCGAGACCGGGACGTACCGCTACATGCACTCGAAGACCACGAAGGACCCGGTGCGCCGAAAGCTCCTGGACCCCCATACGCTGTATGAGGGCCCGCCGGCGGCCGTGGCCGGGGAGGAGGAGGCAACCCATGGAACGTGAGATCCCGCTGTTCACCCTCGACGGCGTGAAGGACGCCGAGGTGTCCACCCACTGGTTCTGGACCGAGGACGGCCTCGGCCTGTCGTTCCTGCGCTTCCGCCGGGGCGACGCCGGCGAGGCGGTCATGATCGTCCACGGCCTGACCACGTCGACCGACATGTTCATCATGCCCGAGCACTACAACCTGGTGAGCTACCTGCTCGACAACGGCTACGGCGACGTGTGGTGCCTCGACTTCCGGATGAGCAATCGCCACTCGTACAACCTGTTCAAGCACCGCTACACCATGGACGACGTCGCCCTCTACGACTTCCCGGCGGCGCTCACCGAGATGCGCCGCCACATCGGCGACAAGCCCGTCCACGTGATCGCCCACTGCCTGGGCGCCAACTCGTTCGCGATGAGCCTGTTCGCCAAGGCCGTCGACGGCGTGTCGAGCGTGACTCTCAACAGCGTGGCCCTCACGCCGCGCGTGCCCAGGTGGTCGAAGCTCAAGCTGTCGATGGCGCCGGGCATGGTCGAGAACGTGCTCGGCTTCCCCTACCTCAACCCCCGGTGGAGCGAGGACCCCGGCCTCAGCCGGGGGAAGCTCTTCAGCCGGATGATCTCGAAGTTCCACCCCGAGTGCGATGTGCCCGCCTGCCACATGCTGAGCCTCATGTGGGGCACGGGGTGGCCGGCCCTCTACAGCCACAGCAACCTGGCCGAGGTGACGCACCGCCGGGGCGGCGACCTCTACGGGGCCACCAGCATGAACTACTACCGCCACGTGCTGAAGATGGTGAAGGCGGGCGGGGCGGTGAAGTACACCGACAAGCCGGCCTACGACCGCCTCCCCGACGACTACTTCGAGCACGCCCGCGAGATCGAGACCCCGATGCTGCTCATGACGGGGAGGTCCAACCGGGTCTTCACCGACTCCAACATCGTCTGCCACGAGCGGCTGGAGCGCATCGTGCCCGGCCGCCACGAGCTGCACGTGTTCCGGGGCTACGGCCACCAGGACCCGTTCATGGGCGAGCGGGTCGCTCAGGACGTGTTCCCCCGGCTGCTGGAGTTCATCGAGAAGCACCGCAAGGACGAGCCCCAGCGCTTCGAGCGGGTGGCGGTGGGCGCCGCTTGAGGTTCGTCCGCCGAGCGGCCGCCGCCTCCATGGTGGTGGCGGCCGCGGCGGCCGGTCTCGCCGCCGTGGTGGCTCCCGCGGCGGCGGCGCCGGCCCGGCCCTCGGTGGCCATCGACGTCCAGCGGGACGTGTTGTACGGGGTGGCGAACGGCAAGCCCCTGCTGCTCGACGCCTACGTGCCCCCCGACCGGCGCGACGGGTCGCTGCGCCCCGCCGTGGTGATGATCCACGGCGGCGGCTTCCGCGCCGGCGACAAGGCGTCGTGGGAGCCCGAGGCCCGCCGGGTGGCGGACAAGGGCTGGGTGGCCTTCTCGATCGCCTACCGCCTCGACGAGCCCACCGCCTTCCCAGCCGCGGTGGAGGACGCCCAGGCGGCGGTGCGCTGGGCCCGGGCCAACGCCGCCGCCTACGGAGTCGACCCCGCCCGCATCGGGGCCGTGGGCGAGTCGGCGGGCGGCACGCTGGCGGCCATGCTCGCCACCCTGGGGGAGGGGTCGCTGGAGGAGGGCTCACGGGTGCGGGCGGCCGTGGCCTGGTCGGCCCCCCTCGACCTGACCCGCCTCGCCCGCGAGCGGGGCGACGGCTGGGCCGCGCCGCTGCTGGGGTGCGCCCTGTCGGAGTGCCCCGAGACATATGCGGCGGCCTCGCCCATCACCCACGTCGACCGCACCGACGCCCCCACCTTCCTCATCACCAGCGAGGAGGACCCCGTCGTCCCCGCCACCCAGTCCTACGACATGGCCATCCGGTTGGAGGAGGAGGGGGTCAGGGTCCGCCTCACCCGCCTGCGGGGCGAGCGCCACGGCCTCGAGCTCCGCGACGAGATGTGGGGCGCCACCCTCAACTTCCTGGACACCCACCTCGAGCTCGACCCCCGCCGGGCCTACGGCACCGCCGCCTTCGTCGGCACCGTGCTCGTCACCGCCGCCCTCGCCGGGCTGGTCTTCGTCCGCCACTCGCGACGGGGGGCGGCCGGAGGGCCCCACCGTTCTGGTCACCGTCCGTGTCGCCAGGGCGCCGAAACGGTGACCGGTACGCGGGGGTAGGGGACCCCCCACCGTTCTGGTCACCGTCCGCGTCGCCAGGGCGCGCACAACGGTGACCGGTACGCGGGGGTAGGGGGACCCCCACCGTTCTGGTCACCGTTCGTGTCGCCAGGGCGCTGAAACGGTGACCGGTACGCGGGGGTAAGGGGTCAGGCGGCCTCGGTGGCGGCCACGTCCTCGTCGTCTACGGCCGGGAGGTGGCGGGCGGGGAGGAAGGCGAGGGCGATGGCGGCCGCCAGCAGGGCGGCGGCGGCCGCCACCCACGACGCCGCGTGCATCCCGTTGAGGAAGGCCGTCTGCGCCGCCTCGACGATCCCCGCCTGGGCCGCCGCCGGGGCCTGGCCGGCCACGGCCAGGGCGGCTGTCACCGACTGGCGTGCTACCGCCACCGCCTCCACTGGCAGCGGCGTGCCCGACAGCGCATCGAGGATCCTCGACCCGTAGACCGAGCTGAACACCGAGCCCAGCACGGCCACGCCGAGGGTCCCGCCCAGCTCGCGGGTCGTGTCGTTCATGGCCGACCCCACGCCCGCCTTGGCCCTGGGCAGCGACCCCATGATGGCCTCGGTGGCGGGGGCGGTGGTGAGGCCCAGGCCGACGGCGATCAGCAGCATGGAGGTCACTACCGGCCCCCAGTAGGCGGTGTCGGCCACCACCGTGGTGGCCCACACGAAGCCGGCCGACATCAGCACCAGCCCGGCGGCCACGACCACCTTCGTCCCGAGCCGCAGCGCCAGGGCGGCGCCCAGGGGGGAGGCGACGCCCGCCCCGAAGGCGAAGGGCAGGGTGTGGATGCCGGCGGTCAGCGTCGAGTAACCCCGCACGAGCTGGAAGTACTGGGTGATGAGGAACACGAAGCCGAACAGGGCGAAGAAGGCGATGGCGATCGACACGCTGGCGGCGCTGAAGCGGGGGTTCTTGAACACGTGCACGTCGAGCATCGGGTCTCGGCGGCGGCGCTCGTAGAGCACGAACACGGCGAAGAGGACGGCGGCGAACACGAACCCCGCGACGGTGCGGCTCGCCCTCCACCCGTAGTGAGGGGCCTCGATGACGGTGAAGACCAGGAGGGCGATGGCCGCCACCGACGTCACCAGCCCTACGGGATCGAGCTTGCCGGCATTGGGGTCCTTAGTGCGGGGCAGCAGCCGGCCCCCCACGGCTAGGGCGAAGGCCACGATCGGGAGGTTCACGAAGAAGACCGAGCCCCACCAGAAGTGCTCGAGGAGCCAACCCCCGCTGATGGGCCCGAGGGCCACTGCCAGGCCGGCCGTGCCCGCCCAGATGCCGATCGCCTTGGCCCGCTCCGACGGGTCCCGGAAGACGTTGGTGAGGATGGCCAGGGTGGCGGGGAAGACGAAGGCGGCGCCCACACCCATGGCGGCCCGGGCGGCGATGAGCCGCCCAGAGGTGTCCGAGAAGGCGGCTGCGACCGAGAACACGGCGAACAGCACGAGACCCAGCTGCAGGGCGCCCTTGCGGCCGAAGCGGTCGCCCAGGCTGCCGAAGGCGAGCAGGAGGCCGGCGAAGACCAGGCTGTAGGCGTCCACGATCCACTGGAGGTCGCTGGTGGAGGCGTCCAGCTCGCGGGAGAGAGTGGGGAGGGCGACGTTGACGATGGTGTTGTCCACCACCACCAGGAAGACGCTCAGGTTGAGCACGCCGAGGATGGCCCACCGCCGATGGTGGATGGTGTCGTCGTCGCCCACTTCGCCCCGCTCCCCCTCCTAGAACAACGTTCCACAACTGTAGGACGTTGTGCTAGACTGCGTCAACCATGCCGTCGCGGACGCCTAGCCTCCACGTCGAGGATGCTCTGGTCGATGCCGCCGAGCGCATCCTCGTTTCCGGCGGCCCCGAGGCGCTGTCGGTCCGCCGCATCGCCGCCGAGGCGGGCGTGGCGCCCATGTCGGTCTACAACCGCTTCGGCGGGAAGAACGGCATAGTCGAGCAGTTGTTCATCCGGGGCTTCGACGAGCTGCGGGCGGCGGCGAGGGCCGTCGGCGAGGCCGATCCCCGCGCCGCTCTGGTGGCGTGCGGCGAGGCCTACTGGGCCTTCGCCAAGTCCCGCCCCGCCACCTACGCGGTGATGTTCGACCGGGCCGTGCCCGGCTTTGAGCCGTCGGCCGACGCGTGGGCCCATGCGTCGGAGGCCTTCGGCGAGGTCGTGGCCCACGTGCGCCGGGCCATGGCGGCCGGGGTGGTGGCGCCCGGCGATCCCGTCGACGTGGCCCAGCAGCTGTGGGCCGCGCTGCACGGCCTGGTGTCGCTGGAGCTGCGTTCGCTCGGTTTCGTGGCCGACGTGGATGCCCACCGCCACCGCCTGTTCACCACCCTGCTGCGCGGCCTTGCCCCTGCCACTCCCTGCGGGTGACGCCCCAGGACTGCTGGCGGCCGCACTGGCCGGGGGTCACGATCTCCACGCCGACCTCCTTCAGCAGCCGGTAACCGAGCTTGCGGGGGATGGCGGCGCTGGCCAGGTTAGCGGCGTCGCAGTGGATCTCGACCCGGTCGACGCCCGGGTCGGACGCGAAGGCGGCGGTGGTGAGGGCTCGGGCGGCGGCGGTGCCGTAGCCGCGGCCGGTGCGGTCGGTGCGCACCCAGTAGCCGATCTCGAGCACACCTGGGCCGGCTCGGCAGTGCAGGCCGAAGCCGCCCACCAGCTCGCCCGGGTGGCGCTCCCACAGGCCCCACGCCGCCATCTCGCCCGCCTCGACCTTGCGCAGGAAGGTCCGCTCGTTGTCGCCCAGCGGGCGCACCGCCCACGGCATCCACGCGTGCAGCTCCTCGTAGCTGGACTCGACAGCGGCCATCAGGGCGCCGTAGTCGTCCATGCACCACCGCCGGAGGACGAGCCCGTGCTCGCCCACCTCCACCTCGTCGGGGACCCGGCCCATGCGCCATGTTGCCGCCGCTCGCGCCTTGGCGGCGAACGGTTTTCGCCGGCCCGAACCGGCCGTTGCAAGGGGCGAAAAGGCATGATATGCATTGCTCGGTGCGGCTGGCGGACTGGCGAGCGGCGGTGGCGGGAGCGGCGATGCTTCTCCTCGCCGCCTGCTCAGACGGCGGCGGCGCCGCCG
>DATLGZ010000138.1:0-5763 GCA_035540235.1 Acidimicrobiales bacterium
GGCGACCATCGCCGCCACGGTCTGGAGCGAGCCGACGGCCCGCCTGCTGAGCCGCAGCCTGGGCCTGGCGGCCGCCGTCACTGCCGCCAGCGCGGTGGTTGGCGTCGCCCTGGCGTGGCTGACCGTCCGCTGCGACCTACCGGCCCGCCGGTTGTGGCAGGTGGTGGCCGCCCTGCCGCTGGCCATCCCGAGCTACGTGGCCGCCTTCGCTTACCTCGGTACGTTCCCTGACTTCGAGGGCTTCCGCGCCGCCTTCCTGCTGCTCACCTTGCTCTCCTACCCCTACGTGTACCTGCCGGTCGCCGCCACCCTGGCCCGGATGGACCCGTCGATGGAGGAGGCGGCCCGCTCGCTCGGGGACGGCCCCGGCCGGGTGTTCTGGCGGGTCACGCTGCGACAACTGCGGCCGGCGGCCGCCACCGGGTCACTGCTGGTCGCCCTGTATGTGCTGTCGGACTTCGGCGCCGTCTCGATCCTGCGCTTCGACACCCTGACCCGCAACATCTACCTCGCTTACCAGGCCAGCTTCGACCGTACGCCGGCCGTGGTCCTGGGTTGTCTGCTGCTGGTGTTCACGTTCGCCATCGTCACCGCCGAGGCCCGCACCCGGGGCCGGGCCCGCTACCACAGCGCGCGGGGTGTGCAGCGGCCGCCAACAGTCGTGAGGCTGGGCCGGGCCCGGTGGGCGGCGCTCGCGGCCCCCGTGGCGGTGGCCGTGCTGGCCCTGGGCCTGCCGATCGTGGCCCTCTGCCGCTGGCTGCTGGAGGCGGCCCAGCTCGACCTCGACCTGGGCCGGGTCCGCCACGCGGCGTGGGGGTCGCTGCTCTCGTCCTCGCTGGGGGCGGCGGTAACGGTCGTGGCCGCCGTGCCCGCCGCCCTGATCGCCGCCCGCTACCGGGGGCGGGTGGCGGGCGCGGTGGAGCGGGCCACCTACCTGGCCCACGCCCTTCCCGGGATCGTCATCGCCCTGTCGCTGGTCTTCTTCTCGGTGCGGCTGGGCCCGCTGTACCAGCGCCTTCCCGTGCTGGTCTTCGCTTACTTCGTGCTGTTCCTGCCCCTGGCGGTCAGCGCCGTCTACTCCTCGGCCGTGCAGGCCCCCCAGTCCCTCGATGAGGTGGCCCGCTCGCTCGGGCGCCGGCCGGTGGCGGTCCTGCGCACGATCACCGCCCCCCTTCTGGCCCCGGGGGTGGCGGCGGGGGCTGCGCTCGTCTTCCTCACCTGCATGAAGGAGCTTCCCGCCACGCTGCTGCTCGGACCCACGGGGTTCGACACCCTGGCCACGCTGATGTGGTCGTCGACGTCGGTGGCCGCCTTCGGCGCCGCCGCTGTACCCGCATTCCTCCTGGTCGTCCTGGCCGCGGTGCCCACCTGGCTCCTGTCCCGCCGGGTGGGGGTGGGCCCGGCGGGCGCGGCCGTGCCCCGGCCCGGGACTGCCGTTCCCCCGGGGCCCCGAATCGGGCGGGACGTCATGTCCGGACCCCTTCGACGAGATGTTCGGTAGCCCGAACGTCGCCTGCGACGGGGGGGCGGCGTCAGGCGGGGAAGGCGACGACCTCGCCCATGACCGCCAGCGCCACCCGGTCGCCGGGCGAGAACAGCCGCTCGTTGCCCGCCCGGGCGCGCAGGGACAGGCCCCCCGCCAGGCTGACGGCCACGAGCTGGTCGTGGCCGAAGTAGGTGGCGGCCGTGACCCGGGCCGCCCCGGTGGCGTCGGGGGTGAGGAGCACGGCTTCGGGCCGGACCACGGCCAGGGCCGGGCCGGCGGGAGGGGCGGCGCCCGCCACCGCCAGGCGGCCCAGCGGGGTGTCCACCGCGCCAGTGCCGTCGCTGCGCCCCTCCACCAGGTCGGCGTCGCCCACGAAGCGGGCCACGAAGGGGTCGGCCGGGTGGCGGTAGACCTCGTCGGGCCGCCCCACCTGGGCCAGGCGGCCGGCGTTGAGCACCGCCACCCGGTCGGCCAGCGACAGCGCCTCCTCCTGATCGTGGGTGACGAGGACGGCCGTCGCCCCCGCCGCCCGCAGTATGGCGGCCACCTCGAGGCGGATGCGGGTGCGCAGGGCGGCGTCGAGGTTGGCGAAGGGCTCGTCGAGGAGGACGACGCGAGGTTCGGGCGCCAGGGCGCGAGCGATGGCCACCCGCTGCTGCTGGCCGCCGGACAGCTCGGCCGGGTAGCGCTGGGTCAGCTCGACCATGCCCACCATGTCGAGCACCTCGGCGATGCGCGCGGCGCGGGGCGCGCCGCGCCGCCCTCGTACGCCGTAGCCCACGTTGGCGGCCACGGTCAGGTGGGGAAAGAGGGCGTGGTCCTGCACCACGATCCCCACCCGCCGCCGCTCCGGGGGCACGAACTGGCCGGGGCCGGCCACGATCTGGCCGCCGAGGGCGACCGTCCCTACGTCGGGGCGCTCGAAGCCGGCGATGAGCCGGAGGAGGGTGGTCTTGCCGCAGCCGCTGGGGCCGAGCACGGCCAGCAGCTCACCCTCGGCCACCTCGAGGTCGACGCCGTCGAGCGCCACCACCGGCCCGTAGGCCCGGCGCAGGCCAGCGCAGGCCACCGCGGTGGCGATCCCGTTCAAGACCACGTTCGACGAAAGTACCGGCGTCAGCGGAATGCCCGAGCGTACTCGGCTCGCCGAACTGAAGTTGTTAGGGTTCCCTACGTCGAGCTGTTTGGCGGTGGCGGTCACCGGTGCGGGGGGGTCCGGGGTGGTCGTGGGACTGGAAGTCCGCTCGGCGCGGACGCCGGCCGCCCGCCCCTCCGCCAGTCGGCCCGCACGCTTGCTGGGGTCTTCCGGCGGCGGAACGAGGTGCTTCAGTCCTTCCCGAGTTGGCAGGGCTGGTATCCCGGCGGGAACGGGGCGGGGAGCTCGACGCCGCCGATGGGCCCAGCGCCGCGGTAGCCCACCCGCTGCGTCTCACCGTGGTCTACCTCGACCTCGATGGCTCGCAGGTAGAGGCACTTGTGTTGCAGGTTTGCGGCGGCCGGGTCGCCGTTGTCCAGCCGGAGCACGAACACCACCACGGGGACGGTGCCCTCCAGCCCCCCGAACACGGTCTCCTGGGCCGCCCCGTCCCACGGTCCGCCGACCCGGCACCCTCCCCGGCAGTTGGTCCAGCCGATGTACTCGGGGCGCAGGCCCGGGTCGCTCACGAAGCCGGTGATGCGGCGGATGGTCAGGGTGTCGGTCCCGAAGTTGTGCAGCTCCATGGTGATGACCGCCCCCTCCGGCCCCCCGCCGTAGGGTGACGTGATCCCTTCGGTGAAGGCCAGCGGGTGGCTGCGGGGCTGGTCGGGGGGCACGTCGGGCTCGCCCGTGGAGGAGGTGGCGGTGCACGCCGCCAGGACGGCCATCACCAGCCCGGCGGCCACCAGTGGGCGCAGTTGCGTGACCGTGGCTCCTCCCGGGCTATATCGCCGTCTGGTGGTCGCCCGGCCAGGTCCAGCATGGCCCGAACCCCCTCCAGCCCTGGTGTAGCTGGCACGACCAGTACTCGTACCGTTTGCTGAAGTCCCGGTCGTAGCGGATCGCCATCCCGAACCCGGGTTGCTCGAGGTTGTTGACGAAACGGTGGTGCATCGCCACCTTCGACCGGTTCTTCTGGGTCGACGCGCTGCTGAAGCTCCCCTCCGCAGCGAACGATCCGATCGCGGCCCGACGGCATTCGCCCACCCTACGGCGGGCCGGGAGGGGGAAGTGTTGACGCTCGACCACCGATTCGGTGGTCGAGACGCATCAGTTCGGCCGCGGGCCGCCGCCTCAGGGCACCGCCGGCCTGGACACGCCCACGCCGCCCGGCGTGGTCGCTCCGTAGCGGGCCTTCTCGCGGTCGATGTCGAGCGGTCTGATCGTCGACCTGGCGGCCAGGACGTCGTCGTCGAGGAGGTCGGCGGGCACGAGCCAGCTGACCTCGAACTCGATGCCGTCGGCGTCGCGGCCGTAGAGGGCCTTGGTCGAGCCGTGGTCGCTGGCCCCCACCAGCGCGCCCCGCTCGGCCAGGGCGGTGGCCACCCGGTCGAGGTCGTCGAGGGTGTCGACCTCCCACGCCAGGTGGTAGAGGCCCACGGTGCGCCGCCCCGCCTCCGACGGCCCCGCCCCCGCACCGATCGAGAACAGCCCGAGATCGTGGTCGTTGGCCGACCCCTCGGCCTGGAGGAAGACCGCCGACGCCGGGCCGTCGGCCGGCACCTGCATCACCCTCCGGAAGCCGAGGACGTCGCTGTAGAAGCCGGCGCTGCGCTCGGCGTCCCGGACGTACAAGACTGCGTGGTTCAAGCGGGAGATGGGCATGTGGTACTCCTTCCCGGCAACATCGTCCCAGGGCCTGCTCAATTCAAGAGCAACGTAGTTGAAGTCTCAACTATTCCCCGGGCGAAAGGAGGGCGAACCGCCATGCCCAGGTGGCTGGATGCGGAGGAGCAGGCCGCCTGGCGCGCCCTGCTGGAGGCCACCAGCCGCCTCTTCGACGAGCTGGAGCGCCGGCTCCAGCGTGAGGCGGGGCTGTCCCACGCCGACTACGAGGTGCTGGTGCGGCTGTCGGAGGCTCCCGGCCGGCGCATGCGCATGAGCGAGCTGGCCGAGCAGGCCCTCGTCTCCCGCAGCCGGCTGTCCCACGCCGTCAACCGCCTCGAGGCCCGGGGGCTGCTGCAGCGGGAGGCGTGCGACACCGACCGCCGCGGCACCTACGCGGTGCTCACCGACGAGGGCTTCGCCCGCCTGGAGCAGATCGCCCCCGCCCACGTCGAGGACGTGCGCCGCCTGCTGTTCGACCACCTCACCGCCGGCCAGGTCCACGCTCTGGGCGAGATCTACCGGGCCGTCATCGACGGACGACGTGGGGCATCAGGGCGTTCGGGGGGATGACGCCCAAGCGGCCGGCCCGGTAGTCGTCCATGGCCTGGGCCAGCTCCTCCTTGGTGTTCATCACGAACGGCCCGTACCACGCCACCGGCTCGCCGATGGGCCGGCCGCCCAGGACGATCACCTCCAGCCCGTCGGTGGTCGAGTCCTGGTGGCGGGCGGCCCGCACCCGCAGGTGGTCGCCGGGGCCGAACACCGCCAGCTGGCCCGAGCGGACCGGCTGCCCGTCCTCTTGGGCCCCCACCGTCCCCGTGCCCCTCATCACGTAGACCAGGGCGTTGAAGTCGGCCCGCCAGGGGAGGTCGAGCTGGGCGCCCGCCGACACGGTGGCGTGGAGGAAGGCCATGGGCGTGCGGGTCAGGCCTGGGCCGGCGTGGCCCGCCACCTCGCCGGCGATGACGCGCACGAGGGCGCCCCCGTCGGGGGACGCCACCAGGGCGGAGTCGCCCGGCTCCAGGCCCTGGTAGCGGGGCTCCACCCACTTCTGGGCGGCGGGCAGGTTCACCCACAGCTGCAGGCCGTGGAACAGCCCGCCCTTCACCACCAGCTCCTCGGGCGGGGTCTCGATGTGCAGGATGCCGGCGCCGGCCGTCATCCACTGGGTGGCCCCGTCGGTGATCACCCCGCCGCCGCCGTGTGAGTCCTGGTGCTGGAAGGTGCCGTCGAGCAGGTACGTGACGGTCTCGAAGCCGCGGTGGGGGTGCCAGTTCGTCCCCTTGGGCTCTCCCGGGCCGTACTCGACGCTGCCCATCTCGTCCATGTGGATGAACGGGTCGAGCAGCTCGGTGGGCACGCCGGCGAAGGCCCGCTTGACCGGGAAGCCCTCGCCCTCGAAGCCGTGGGGGGCGGTGGTGACGGCCAGCACCGGCCGCCAGGCGGCGTCGGGGCCGGCCTGGGGCTGTCT
>DATLGZ010000139.1:0-3889 GCA_035540235.1 Acidimicrobiales bacterium
GTTCCGCCCCGCCGCCTGCGGCTGACCCGGGGGCGCCGGGCGGCGGCAGGTCAGCGCAGGTAGAGGGAGGGCTCCGAGCGCAGCTCGGCGTCGACGGGGTAGCGGACCACCGCGGCGGTGGCGGCCACCCGCACCACGCGCCGCCGGCGGGTGATCACTCCCAGGGTGGTGCCCAGCACCGCCAACCCGGCCACGATCGCCATCTCCGGGGCCGGCGTCTCCGCTGTGCTGCGAGTCAGCAGCCCACGGCGGACCGCGGCCGGCTCGGCCGGCTCACCGGCCAGGCCGGCGATCACACCGTCGTTGGCCACGACCTCGCAGGGGTGGCGGCACGGCTCGGCGGCGGCGGGAGCCAAGCCGGCCAGCGCCGTGCCGAGAACGCCGAGAAGTGCGATCGCCAGAATCCGTCGGAACACGGTTCCCCCCAAGCCAGGAGCCGTCTAGAGCCCGCGCCTGGGAGGCAGGCTAGCAGCATCGTCGAGCGCCATGGACCGGGCGACGCCGGGCCGGGCCGGCTCCCGGGACGTGTCCCACAGGTTCGCCCACCCCGTGCGCTGGACGCGCACGGCGAGGGCGTGCCGGCGGCTCCCGTCGAAGCGGGCCCGCACCGAGCCGTCCTGGATCGTCCCCCCACGGGCCTCGCTGATGAACCAGCCGGGCGGGACGGAGAGGGTCACCTCCACGCTGTCGGGCACGCCCCGAGGCTGCCCGTAGAGGTCGATCTGGTACCAGCCGTCGGACCTGACGGTGGCGGGGGAGCGGAACGGCAGCTCGACGGTGCGGGCCTCCCCGGCCGGCACCGTCACCTCGGCCTGGTGGAGCTGGGGGCGGTGGAGCGAGACCGCGGTGCGGTTCTCGGTGCGGTCGGCCCGGTTCTCCAGCACCACCGTGACGTTGCCCTCCAGCGCCGGCGCGGCGCCGGGCCGGAGCCGGATGTCGTGCTCGAGCCGGCGGTGGAGGTCGAGGTCCACCGGCGCGCCCGACCGGTTCTCGTTGACGACCAGCACGGCGTTGGCGGCCGGGGGCGGCGCCCCCCCCTCGACGCCCAGCCGGGTCAGCGCCTGCCGCTCCGCCGTCCCCTCGACGTGCACGAGGATGTGGCCGCCCGCGAAGGCGGGGGCGAGGGCCGACGCCAGGCGGGCGGGGGTGCCGAGGTCGGCCCGGGTGAGGGCGGTCCACGCCTGGCCGACCACGCTGCCGGCGACCCGGGCGGGGCCGGCCGGGTCGCTCTCGGGCAGGCGGCGGAGCACGTCTACGAGGGTGGCGGAGGTGACCGGTTCGGGCTGGCCCGCCACCGTCACCGGCCCCGTCACCGCCAGCAGCGCCGACAGCCCGCTCGTGTCCACCGCGATCACCCCATCCACCGGCGGCCGCCCCGTGCCCTCGTACAGCCGGGCCATGGCGGCGGCCGCCGCCGGGAAGTCGGGCGTCGAGTTGACCGTGGCCCACGCGTCCACCCCCCCGGGGGTCGCCCGGGCCAGCGTGGCCACCTCCCCGGACTCCCGGACCTCCAGCGTCCCGCCGCCGGCCGCCAGCTCCCCCCAGTGGGTGACCCGGCCCCCCGTCCCCCGTAGGACGGCGCTGTCCTGGTAGGCGAGCAGGTAGCGGCGGGGGCCCTCCTCGCCGGCCAGGCGGGGGATGAGGCGGCTCAGCTCGGCGGCCCGGTCGGCCGTCCGGTACTGGGCCCCCAGCTGGGCCTCCAGGCCCTGAAGAGCCTCTCGCAGGGATGGCACGAGGTAGGGCTGGTCGGTGCCGGCCAGCCGCCCGTGGGCGGCGCGCAGCTGGCCCGCGGCGGCGGCCAGGCGGGGAGCGAGCGCCTCCAGGCGGTCGAGGGCGCGGGCCCGGTCGCCGAGCGGGATGGCGGCCGCCTCGGAGACGGCCGACAGGGCCTGCCCCTCCCCCGTGAGGGTCCTGCCCGTGTCGATCAGCAGCCGGGAGATGCGCAGGTTGGAGGACAGGCCCGGCACCAGGAGCCCCAGCGAGGTGAGGGGCCCGTGCGCCCGCCCCCGGGCCCGCTCGAAGAGGTCGTTGGCCCGGGCCAGCTGCGCCTCGGCGTCGCTCGGGTCGGTGGAGGCCAGCGTGCCCAGCGCCGCCTCCGCCTCCGCCGCCGCGTCCCGGGCCGGCCCGCTGGCGAGCAGGAGCCCCACGGTGGCGGGTGCGGCCATCACGCCGATCGCTCCCAGGCCGGCGCCGGCGAGCAGCTTCACCCGGCGGGGGAGCCCAACGACCTCCTCGGTGTAGACCTGCGCCCGGCTGGTGACGATGGTGAGGCCGGCCAGCGCCGCCAGCGCAGCCAGGCCGGCGACGGAGAGGGGGACCATCCGCCGCCCGGCCATGATGCTCATGACGCCGACGAACCCCTCGATCGCGATCAGGGTGATCACCGCCATCCCCGGGGACAGGCCGCGCGCCACCAGGCGGTGCGAGAGGTGGTCCTTGCCGCCGATCGACACGGAACGCCCCCGCCGCAGGCGGGCCAGGGTCACGGTGGTCGTGTCGAGCACCGGCAGGGCCAGCAGCATGATGGGCACGGCGAAGCTGGCGGGCGGGGCCAGGGCGGGGTCCATGTTGACGGTGAGGACGGCGAGCACGAAGCCCAGGAAGAGGCTGCCGGTGTCGCCCATGAACACCGACGCGGGCCGGCGGTTGTAGACGAGGAAGGCGAGGCACGCCCCCACCACCGCGGCGGCCATGGTGGCCGCCACCGTCTGGCCCCCGAGGATCGACAGCACGAACACCGCCCCCGCCGCCATGGCCGCCACGCCGGCCGCCAGGCCGTCCATGTTGTCGAGCAGGTTGAAGGCGTTGGTGATGCCGACTATCCAGATGATGGCCAGGGCGATGTCGACGGCCTCGATCCCGGTGGCATGGATGCGCAGGCCCACCGCCACCGCACACACGGCGGCCGCCACCTCGGCGAGGAAGCGGATCAGCGGCGAGACCGTGCGGTGGTCGTCCACCAGTCCCATCGTGCCGAGCAGGGCCGCGCCCAGGGCCAGCACGGCCAGCTCCGGGGGCAGCTGCGGCTCCAGCAGCGTGCCCACCAGCACGCCGAAGATCAGGGCCACGCCACCGAGGTAGGGCGTGGGGCGGGTGTGCTGCTTGCGCTTCTCGGGCTGGTCGACGAAGCCGGTGGCGAGGGCGAGCCGGCGCAACAGGGGAGTCGCCACCAGCGTCAGCACGGCTGCCACCAGGGCGGCCCGCGCCCACACGGGAGGCACGGCGCTACAGCGGGGCCGGGATCTCAGCCAGCTCGGCGGTGGCCTCCGCGATGGTCTCCCTGAGGATGTCGTCGAGTGACCGGGTGGGCCGCCATCCCGTCAGGCGGGTGACCTTGGCGGTGTCGGGGACGCGCCGGCGCATGTCCTCGAACCCGGTGGCGTAGGCCTGCTCGTAGGGCACCAGCTCGACGGGCGACGGGCTGGCGGTCAGCTCGATGATCCGCCGGGCGAGATCGAGGATCGAGATCTCGTGGGTGCTGCCCACGTTGAAGACCTCGCCGGTGGCCCCCGGGTGGTCGAGCAGCCTCAGAAGGGCGTCCACCACGTCGCTCACGTGGCAGAAGCAGCGGGTCTGCCGACCGTCTCCGAACACCCGCAGCGGCGCCCCGGCCAGGGCCTGGCGGACAAGGTTGGGCACGACCATGCCGTAGGCCGGGCTCTGGCGGGGCCCCACGGTGTTGAAGAGCCGCACCACCGTGGTGGGCAGCTGCCGTTCGCGGTGGTAGGCGTAGGCGAGGATCTCGTCCACCGCCTTGGCCGTGCTGTAGGCCCAACGGGCCACCGTGGGGTTGCCCAGCACCCGGTCGGCGTCTTCCCGCAGCGGCACCGCCGTGTTCTTCCCGTAGATCTCCGAGGTGCTGGTGAGCAGGATCTGGCGCCGGTACTTG
>DATLGZ010000140.1:0-2019 GCA_035540235.1 Acidimicrobiales bacterium
CTGGCGGAGGGAGTGGGATTCGAACCCACGGTGGGCAGGACCCACAACGGTTTTCGAGACCGTCCGATTCGGCCGCTCTCGCATCCCTCCGAACCGACCTACGAGGTTACCGGCCCCGGCGGGCGGCGAAGAAGGCGGCGAGGAGGTCGGCGGCCTCGCCGGCCCGCACCCCGCCCGTGATCTCGACCTCGTGGTTGAGCCGCGGGTCGGCGCACAGGTTGTAGAGCGTGCCGCACGCTCCCGCCTTGGGGTCGTAGGCGCCGAAGACCAGCCGCCCAACCCGGGCGGCCACCAGCGCGCCGGCGCACATGGGGCAGGGCTCCAGAGTGACGACCAGCGTGACGGCCGCCAGCCGCCACGTGCCGACGGCCGCGGCCGCGTCCCGCAGGGTGAGCAGCTCGGCGTGGGCAGTGGGATCGGCCAGCCGCTCCCGCTCGTTGTGGCGGCGGGCGACCACCGCCCCGTCGACGACGGCCACCGCGCCCACCGGGACGTCGTCGTGGTCGGCGGCGGCCGCCGCCTCCTGCAGGGCCAGCCCCATGGCCGCGTGGTCGTCCACGGGCGGGCACGCTACGCCGGGCGGGCCCCGCCCGTCAGGGCCCGGCACCCGGCGCCGGTGGCGGAGGGAGTGGGATTTGAACCCACGAGGGGTTGCCCCCTACACGCTCTCCAGGCGTGCCGGTTCGGCCGCTCCCGCATCCCTCCAGGAGGTAGCCAGGGTATCCTGAACCCGACGGTGGTCCGCCGCTCCGTGCAGCGGCTGGGTCCTGCGCAACGGGCTCCCGTGAACCGAGTCAGGGCCGGAAGGCAGCAGCTCTCAGCGGACCGGTCCGTGTGCCGCAGTCCAGCCTGGCCGCTGCACCGGGCGGCGGGAACCGTCGCAGTGCCCCGGTAGCCTCGCTGCCGATGGCCTACCAGTCCCTCTACCGGCGCTACCGGCCCCAGCGGTTCGGGGAGGTCAAGGGCCAGGACCACATCACCCGCACCCTCACCAACGCGGTGCGGGAGGGGCGGGTCTCCCACGCCTACCTGTTCAGCGGGCCCCGGGGCACGGGCAAGACGTCCACCGCCCGCATCCTGGCCAAGGCCCTCAACTGCCCCAACGTGGCCGACGGGGAGCCGTGCGGCACGTGCGAGTCGTGCGTGGCCATCACCGAGGGCCGCTCCCTCGACGTGGTGGAGATGGACGCCGCCTCGAACCGGGGCATCGACGCCATGCGGGACCTGATCGGCCGGGTCTCGCTGGCCACGCCGGGGCGCTGGAAGGTCTACATCGTGGACGAGGTCCACATGCTCACGACGGAGGCGGCCAACGCCCTGCTCAAGACGCTGGAGAGCCCGCCGCCCCACGTCGTGTTCGTGCTGGCCACCACCGAGCCCCAGAAGGTGCTGCCCACCGTCCAGAGCCGCACCCAGCCCTTCGAGTTCAAGCTGCTGCCCGCCCGGGTGCTCGTCGACCACCTGCGGTGGGTGGCGGGCGACGCCGGCCTCGACGTCGCCCCCGAGGCCATCGAGCTGGTGGCCCGGCGGGGATCGGGGTCGGCCCGCGACGCCCTGTCGGCCCTCGACCAGGTGGCGGCCGCCGGCGGGATCGAGCAGGAGGGGCCGGGCACCGACGAGCTGGTGGAGGCGCTGTGCGACCGCGACGCGGCCGCCGCCCTGGTCACCGTCGCCGAGCGGTGCGGCCGGGGCGACGACCCCCGCCAGCTCACCCGCGATCTGCTGGAGCACCTGCGGGAGGCGTTCCTGGTGACCATCGACCGCAACCTGGTGGGGCGGTCCGACGACGACCTCGACCGGGTCGAGGGCCAGGGGCGGCGGCTGGGCCGGCCGGCGGCGGTGCGGGCCATGGAAGCGCTGGGCCAGGCCCTCGTAGACATGCGGGAGGCGCCCGACCCCCGGGTGCTGCTCGAGGTCGCCCTGGTGCGGCTGTGCCGCCCCGAGCTGGACACCAGCCCCGAAGCTCTGGTCGAGCGGGTCGAACGGCTCGAGCGGGCGCTGAGCGGCAACCACCGCCCC
>DATLGZ010000141.1:0-3185 GCA_035540235.1 Acidimicrobiales bacterium
AGAGGAACTCGAGGGTGGCGGCCCGGGCCGCCGACACCTTGACCAGGTGGACCGTGGACTCGGCCGCCGCACCCGGGGGGTCGCCCAGCCCGCAGTCGCTGCCGCCGGTGGGCAGGACGAGGCGGGCGCACACGTCGGCCAGGGCCAGGTCGCCGCCCGACGCCTCCACCACCCGCTGGCGCACGGCCGTCTCCCAGTCCGCCACCGCGGTGGGGCCGGAGCCCAGCTTAAGGCTTGCGCCGAAGCGGGCGCCCTCTCGCACCGCCTCCACCACGGCGACCTTGGAGGCGTAGGCGAGACCGCCCGTCACCACGCCGAAGAGCAGGGAGAGGAACAGCGGGAGCACGATGGCGAACTCGGTGAGCGCCACCCCCTGCTCATCTGAGTGGGCTCCGAGTGACCGCGGCCCGAGTGACCGCGGCCCGAGTGACCGCGGACAGTGGCGGAGCGCGCTCACGGTGATTTCCTCGACATCCTCCCTCAACTCCTTGAGCCCCGGAGCCGATACATACAGGCGAGCCGTTGAACACCCAGCGTGGTCGACGTTCACAGAGAGAGTCAGATGCAAGCACCGATGCACAAAAGGTCGAAGGTCGTGCTCCTCGTCGGCTTCCTGATCTTCGCCGGTGGCACCGCCAGCGCCGCCTTCCTCGGCAGCCGCTCGGCCGGTGGGGGATCGAGCCCGGGAGTGGAGGTCCTCTACGCCCAGGGGCCCGTGGGCACGGGCACGGCCGCCTCGACGGCGTTGGCCCAGGGGCTGCTGCGCAGCCGCAAGGTGGAGGCGGCGGCCATGCCGCCGGGGGCGATCACCGAACCGTCCCAGCTGTCGGGGCAGGTGGCGGCCCGGTCGATCCCCGCCGGCGCCATCGTCACCGCCGACCACTTCGCCGCCCCCCAGACCCGCATCGGGACGGTCCAGATCCCCGAGGGCAAGCGGGCGCTGGCCCTGCAGCTGGAGGCGGTGCCGGGGGTGGCCGGCTTCGTCGGCGCCGGCGACCGGGTCGACGTCTACAGCGTGAGCGGCCGCGACACCGACACCCGGGGCGTCAAGCTGGTGCTGCAGGGCGTCGAGGTGCTCAACGTCAACGGCACCGGGCTGCCGTCCACCCAGGGCCAGCCCCACGGCTCGTTCGTCTACCTGCTGGCGGTGACGCCGCAGGAGGCGGAGCGGCTTATCTACCTCACCGAGTTCGAGAAGCTCTACTTCGACCTCATCCCCAAGGGTGAGGGCACGGTGAGCACGCCAGGGGCGGGGCCGTCCCAGGTGCTCCAGGCCCTGTAGGCCATGCGGTCCCCGACGATCGCGGTCGTAGACGACGGCCAGGAGCTCGCCGCCCAGGTCACGTCGGTGACCCGGGCGCTGCGCCCCCGGCCCGAGGTCGTCGCCTATCCCACCCTCGAGGCGCTCGCCGGCGCCACCGAGGAGCACGGGGCCGTCGACGTGGTCGTGGCCGGCCCACCGGCGGCCGGACCCGACGGCCTGCGCCAGCTCCGCCGCCTGCGCCTCCAGCTGCCCCAGGCCAGCGCGGTGCTGGCCTTCGACCGCTGGCGCAGCAGCAGCCTGCGGGAGACGGTGCGCACCGGCGCGGTCGACATCCTCCGCCTGCCGGTGGCCGACGACGTGCTGCTGGAGGCCCTCGAGGAGGCGTTGGAGGTGCGGTGGGCCAACCCCGCCCTTCCCATCCGGGAGGACCGGAAGCCGGGCGACGCCAGGGGCACGGTCATCGCCGTCGTGTCCGCCAGCGGTGGGTGCGGCAAGACGTTCTTCGCCACCAACGTCGCCTACCACCTCCAGGCCAAGCTCAAGAAGCGCACCTGCCTCATCGACCTCGACCTCCAGTTCGGCGAGCTGTCCACCGCCCTGCGCCTCAAGCCCAAGTCGACGATCGCCGACCTGCTGGCGGACGACGCCGGCGACGACCTGGCCGGCCGCCTCCAGGAGGCGGTGGCCGTCCACGAGACCGGCATCCAGGTGCTGGCCGCGCCGGACGAGCCGGCCGACGCCGACGCCATCGAGGCGGCCGAGGTGGCCAAGGTGATCGAGGCGGCCCGGTCCCGGTTCGACTGCGTGGTCATCGACACCTCCGCCGCCCTCAGCGAGGCCGTGCTGGTGAGCCTGGAGCAGGCCGACCAGATCTTCGCCATCGCCACCCTCGACCTGCCCAGCGTGCGCAACCTGGGCGTGCTGCTGGCCACGTTCAAGCAGCTGAAGGTGCCGGGAGAGGCGGTGCAGCTGGTGCTCAACAAAGTGGAGCGCGACGTCGGGATCGACGTGGAGGCGATCACCCGGTACTTCCCCCAGGGCTTCTCGATGATCGTGCCCTACGGCAAGGAGGTGAACCGCTCGCTCAACATGGGGATGCCCATGCTGGCCTACGCGCCCCGGGGCGACGTGGGCAAGGCGCTGGAGGCGGGCCTGGCCCGGACGCTGCTGGCGGGCGAGGCCGAGGACGAGGCGCCGGCCCGCCGCCGGCGGCTGCGCCGCCGGCGCCCGGCGTAGTGGGCCCCATGACGCCGTCGATTCTCGCCGCCCTCGCTGGCGCCGGCTTCATGGTGGCGGCGTGGCTGCTCCACCGCCAGGAACGCACGCGGGCCATCGACGAGCTGCTCGGCCTCTCCCCCCTGCCGGCCGTCGAGGAGCGGGATGGGCCCGACCCCGCCAGCGCCCTGACCGGGCGGGCCGTGGACCTGGCCGGCCAGGTGGTAGACCGCCTCGACCGGGGCCGCTCCTTCTCCAGCGCCCTCGACCGGGCCCGGATCCCCCTCCGCCCCGGCGAGTTCGTGATCGTCGTGGCCGGGGGCGCGCTGGCGGTGGCGGCCGCCCTGCTGGCCGTGACCTCGTCGGTGCCGGTGGCCGTCCTCGGGGCGCTGGCGGCGGGGGCGGCGGGCCCGCTCGTGGTTCGGCGGCGCATCGCCAAGCGCCGCCAGGCCTTCCAGGACCAGCTCCCCGACGCCCTCAGCCTGGTGGCGTCGTCGCTCACCGCCGGCCACACCTTCCTGCGGGCCATCCAGATGATGTGCGAGGAGTCAGGGCCGCCCCTCTCCGAGGAGTTCTCCCGGGTGGTGGCCGAGAGCCGCCTGGGCGACCCGGTGGTGGCCGCCCTCGAGCGCATGGGCGAGCGTCTCCAGATCCGGGACGTGGACATGGTGGTGCAGGCCATCCGCATCCAGCAGACGGTCGGGGG
>DATLGZ010000142.1:0-1783 GCA_035540235.1 Acidimicrobiales bacterium
GAGCACGAGCGCCCCCCGCCGGCCGGCCTCCGCCCCCACCTCGTCGGCCAGCCGGGTCTTGCCGATCCCGGGCTCACCCTCGATCAGCGCCACCCGCAGGCCGGTGGCGGCCTCGTCGAGGGCGGCGAGGAGCTGGGCCAGCTCGGCGTCCCGCCCCACGAGGCGGTCCCCCCGCTCGACGGTGGGCGGGGGCGCGGCGGCCACCGCGGGCGCCGGCGCGGGCGCCGACGCCGGCCCGGCGGGCGCCGGCGCCGGGGCGGCCCGGTCCAGCGACGGGTCGTGGTTCAGGATGGCGGTCTCCAGCTCCTGGAGCGGGCGGCCCAGGTCGACGCCCAGCTCCTCCCGCAGCGTGCCCCGGGCGTCGGCGAGGGCCCGCAGCGCCTCCGACTGCCGGCCGGCCCGGTACAGGGCCAGGGCCAGCTGGCCCCGGAAGCCCTCCTGCAGGGGGTGGGCGTTGACCAGCTCGGCCAGCTCGCCGATCACCGCGCCGTGCCGGCCGAGGGCCAGCTCGGCGGTGATCCGGTCCTCGAGGGCGGCACTCCGGCGGTCCTCCAGCCGGGCGACCAGCCCGAGGGCGAACTCCTTGTCCCGGTACTCGACGAGGGCCGGTCCCCGCCACAGGGCGTCGGCCTCCTGGAGCACGGCCCGGGCCTCCTCGAACCGGCCGGCGCCCAGCAGCGACCGGCCCTCGTCGGCCAGCGCCTCGAAGCGGCGGAAGTCCACGTCGGCGGCGTCGACGGCCAGCCGGTACCCGGGCGGCTCCCAGAGCAGGAGGCGGGCGTCTTCCCCCCGCGCCCGGCCGGGCTCCAGCTCCCGCCGCAGCCGGGAGACGTAGCTCTGCAGCGTCCCCGGCGCCGAGGCGGGCGGGTCGTCGCCCCACAGGGTGTCGACCAGCGACTCGGCGGTCACCACCCGGCCGGCGGCGGCGAGGAGCACGGCGAGCACCGTGCGCGACTGGTTGCCGCCGAGGTCGAGCGGGCGGCCGTCGTCGGCCAGGACAACCAGGGAGCCGAGGAGGCCGAACCGCATGCCACGTTCAGTCTGGCATGGGCTTACGGTGTACCGGCGATGATGCGGTACCGGCTGCTCGGCCCGCTGGAGGTCCTCGACGACGCGGGCGAGCGCGTCGACGTCGGCGGCCGCCAGCCGCGGATCCTCCTGGCCGTCCTCCTGGTGGCCGGCGGGCGGCGGGTGACGATCGACGCCCTGGTCGACGCCATCTGGGGCGAGGACCCCCCGGCCTCGGCCACCGGCACGGTCCAGAGCTACGTCTCCCGGCTGCGCCGGCGCTTCGGCGACGAGCAGTCCCTGGCCTGGGACGAGGCCGGCTACCGCCTCGACGTGGGCCCCGAGCAGGTCGACTCCCGGCGGTTCGAGGCACTGGCCGAGGAGGGCCGGTCGTGGCTGGCCGCCGGCCGCTTCGAGGAGGCCCGAGCCGTGCTCCAGGAGGCCGAGGCCCTGTGGCGCGGCCCCGCCCTCGCCGACTTCGCCGACCTGGAGTTCGCCCGGGGGGCGGCGGCCCGGCTGGAGCAGCAGCGGCTGGCGGCCACCGAGGACCGCCTGGCCGCCGAGCTGGCCCTCGGCCGCCACGCCGCCGTGGTGGGCGAGCTGGCCGAGCTGGTCGACGCCAACCCGCTGCGCGAGGGCCTCCGGATGCAGCTGGCCCTGGCCCTGTACCGCTCCGGGCGCCAGGCCGAGGCCCTGCGGGCCCTGGCCGACGCCGGCCGGACCCTGCGGGAGGAGCTCGGCATCGAGCCCAGCCGCCAGCTGCGCGACCTCGAGG
>DATLGZ010000143.1:0-2821 GCA_035540235.1 Acidimicrobiales bacterium
GGGGGAGACCGGGCCGCGCCGCGCTTCGGGTCCGCACCGGCGGGGTACCGCCTAGTCCACCAACTGGCGCTCGATGAGGCCTTCCGCCTGGGGCGACTCGGCGCCGATGTGTCGGCCGCCATGGCCCTCGAGGCGGCCGCCCAGCACTACCTCACCGACGCCTTCGCGGCGGGCCACGTGCGCACGCCGGTGGCCGCCATCCGGGAGTTCTGGCAGCTCCGCTACCCGTGGTTCTGGGAGCAGCTCCAGCGCAAGGTGGCGGCCGACACCGCGGCCGCCCTGCGCGAGCTGGCCCGGCCCCTGCAGCTGCTGCCCTCGGGCGCTCTCGACGGCCGGGCCCTCTCGGCCGTGCGGTCGAGGACGGCCGGGTTCCCCCGGATCTCGCTGGGAGACCTGCTGGCCAAGGTGTTCCACGACTGGGACAACCGCCAGGGCCTGAGGCTCGAGGGGGGCGGGATGCTCTTCGGCGACGGCTGCCTCCACCACGGCGACACAAGCAAGTTGGCGCTCGCCGCGTGCCGCGCCGGCATCGACGACGTCGGGGTCGCCCACCGGCTGGGCGCGAGTGGGCGGCAGCTCGGCGGAGAGCGGCTGTATCAGGCCGTGCGGGACCTCACTGGGGCGGAGGACGGCGCCTTCGCGGCCGAGACGAGGATCCCCCGGCCCTCCGACGAGAACCCCGGGCAGAACTGGCGGGCGAGGGACGTGGACGAGCTGTGGGACGCTCCCATCGTGGGCTCGACGGGGCCGACGGTGGGCGGGGCGGTATCGGAGGCGCTGGAGGAGGGCGAGGAGCTGGCCAGCCGGCTGGCGCGCCTCGGCCAAGGCATCGCCGGCTCGCTGGGGCTCCCGCCCTTGCCCGGCCTGCGGGCGTGGCTGGGCGCCAAGGCCGCCGAGGCCTACCGCCACGGGTTCGTGGACAAGCTCATGGCCGATCCCAAGGCATCCGTCCTCGAGGTCGTCGGCCGCGGTGGCGGCGCCGACGGCGCGCTGGAGGCGCCGGGCTACGTCATAGCCTCGGGCGATGGCCGACATCGTCGTCCTGGGACGTGAGCGGGCGGGCTCGGCGGCCGAGGCCCTGGCCGCGAGCCACGCCGGCTACCCCGCGTTCCGCCACGTCTTCCCCCACCCCCGCCGCCGGCAGCGGGCGCTGCGGGCCTTCTTCGCGGCGACGGTGGCCGACGCCGTCCCCTTCGGCGCGGTGTTCGGGGCCGTCGACGGCCCGGCGGTGCTGGGGGTGGCGGCCTGGCTGCCGCCGGGCGCCTTCCCGTGGTCGGCGGGGCGCAAGGCGAGGGCCACGCCCGCCTTCCTCCGGGTCTTCCTGGCCGACCCTCGTGCCTTCCGCACCTTCGCCCGCGTCGGGGCCAACGCCGAGCGGGCCCACCCGGCCGAGCCCCACTGGTTCCTGGAGGTCCTCGGCATCCGCCCCGGGGCCCAGCGCCAGGGTCTCGGCACCCGCCTGATGGCGCCGGCCCTCGAGCAGGCCGACGGGAGCGGGATGCCCTGCGCCCTGGAGACGTCCGACCCGGCCAACGTGGCCTACTACCGGCGGTTCGGGTTCGAGGTCGTCGACGAGTCCCTCGCCCTCGTCCCGGGTGGTCCCACCCACGTGGCCATGCGGCGGCCTCCCGGTGGGTGACCCACCCGGTGGGTGACCCGCTGGCCCTGCGGGTGGGGCTGGGCCTTCTCCGCCTGCACCAGGCCGTCTACGAGGCCACCGGCGGGCGGCTGGGCCACCGGATGCTGGGAGTGCCGTGCCTGTTGCTGCGCACCACTGGCCGGCGCAGCGGGCGCACCCGCACCGCCTCGCTGGTCTACGCCCGCGACGGCGACGACTACCTCGTCGTGGCGTCGGTCGGCGGCCGCCACCGTCCCCCCGGCTGGCTGCACAACGTGCGGGCCCGGCCCCAGGTGGGCGTGCAGGTCGGCCGCCGCCGCTTCCCCGCCACCGCCACGGTCATCGGGCGGGACGACCCCGACTTCGAGAGGTCCTGGACGATCGTCAACGCCGGCAACCGGGGTCGCTACGACCGCTACCAGGCCAAGACCGCCCGCCCCATCCCCGTCGTGCGCCTGACGCCCAACGCCTAGGCCCGGCGCCCGGCCCCGCACGGGGGCGGTTCCCGGATGGCCCATACTTCTTGAGTGCCCGAGACCCCGAATGTCGTGATCAGCGCCGCGACCCAGGTCCTGGCCCACGTGCCCGGCCTGGCCCGGCACGGCTCGAAGCCCCAGCGTGAGCTGGCGAAGCGCGCCGACGTCGAGACCAAGTTCCTGGCGTCGCTGCGGTCCTACGAGGAGGCGGTGGCCTACGCCCCCCACCAGGCCTACATCGGCGCCTTCCACCCCCGTGACCTCCCCGAACGACCGTGGTTCGGCGCCGACGGCGCCCCGTCGGCAGACCGGCGCGGCCCGGCGGGCGAGATCTGGTCCGAGGACGAGGCGCTGGGGCTGCTGGCCGCCGTCGACGAGTTCGACCTCGTCACCGTCTCGCCCCAGACCGCCGAGCGGGCGGCGGCGGCGGTGTCCGGCCACCCCCTGGCCAAAGCCCTCACCGTCGACCGCATCGCCAAGGCGGCGGGCGACGCCGGCGCGGCTGCCGCCGAGCCCGGCGCCCTGGCCCTCCACCGCCGCGGCGGGGAGGTGGCGGCCGCCATCCGCTGCGGCCAGCTCGACGACGCTTCCCTGGCCGCCCACGTCCTTCTCGAGAACCTCACGTCCAAGCTCACCGCCAGCCTGGCCCTGCTCCACCTCGTGGAGCGCGCCGGCGTCGACCCCGCCTCCATCGGCTACGTCCTGGGCTGCGGGGAGGAGGCGGTGG
>DATLGZ010000144.1:0-3405 GCA_035540235.1 Acidimicrobiales bacterium
CAGGGCCTGGGCCGCGAAGGCCTCGTTGAGCTCGACGACGGCCAGGTCGGACCAGCCGATCCCGGCCCGCTTGAGGGCGGCCTCGGCGGCCGGGACGGGCGCGGTGCCGAACCACTGGGGCTCGCCGGCGGCCACCGCCCGGGCCGCCATGCGGGCCAGGGGCCGGGCTCCCAGGCGGGCGGCGGCCGGTTCGTCGGCCAACAGGAGGGCGGCGGCCCCGTCGCTGAGCGGGGAGGCGTTGCCGGCCGTGACCGTGCCTCCGGGGCGGACGACGGGCGGAAGGGCGGCGAGGGCGGCGGCCGTCGTGCCCGGGCGGATGCACTCGTCCCAGGCCAGCGGGGCGCCCGCCACGGCCACGACCTCGGCGTCGAAGCGGCCGGCTTCCCACGCCGCCATCGCCTTGTGGTGGCTGGCCAGGGCGAAATGGTCCTGTTCGTCCCGCCCGACGGCGTGACGGTCGGCCAGCAGCTCCGCCCCCTCGGCCAGCCGGATCGTCCACTCCAGCGGCATGCGGGGGTTGACCATGCGCCACCCGAGGGTGGTGGAGTGCAGGGTCTCGTCGCCGCGGGGGAAGCCGGCCGCCGGTTTGGCCAGCACCCAGGGGGCCCGGGTCATCGACTCCACGCCCCCGGCCACCACCAGCGAGGCGTCGCCGGCGGCGATGGCCCGGCTGCCCTGGACGACCGCCTCCAGGCCCGACCCGCACAGGCGGTTGACGGTGACGCCCGGCACCGAGGGCGGCAGGCCGGCCAGCAGGGCGGCCATGCGGGCCACGTTGCGGTTGTCCTCGCCGGCCCCGTTGGCGTCGCCCAGCACCACGTCGTCGACGTCGGCGGGGTCGAGGGCGGGGTGGCGGGCGACGAGGCCGGCGATGGCGGCGGCGGCCAGGTCGTCGGGCCGGACGGCGGCGTAGGCGCCTCCGTACCGCCCGATCGGCGTGCGCACCGCGTCCAGCACGAACACGTCGGTCACCCGACCATTTCACCGCACCCGCGGCCGGGACGACGAGCCGCCCCCAGCCACTAGACTTGGAAGGCCACGTCGGAGTGGCGGAATAGGCAGACGCGCCAGGTTGAGGGCCTGGTGCCCGAATAGGGCGTAGGGGTTCAAGTCCCCTCTCCGACACGAAGGGCAGCGCAGGGGGGACGCGGTCCGAGGCGGTTGCGCGCGGCTCGCAGCATGGAGATATCGTTTCGGCGGGTTCACGGACGGGAGGCTTTCTCATGAAACGACGGTTTGCGGTTTTCGGCGCGGCCCTGTTGGTGGCCAGCGGGTTCGCGGGGGGGCCGGCGGTCTCCCAGGAGCAGCCCGTGTGCGGCCCGCCCGGGGCGGAGCTGCCGGCCACCATCGTCGGCGCCGGTCTGATCTTCGGGACGGAAGGCCCCGACGTCATCGTCGGCAGCCCGGGTCCCGACCGGATCTTCGGGCTGGGCGGCGACGACATCATCTGCGGCATGGGCGGCAACGACTACATCGACGGTGGCGCCGGTGACGACGTCCTCATCGGCGGCTTCGACGAGCCCCCCTTCTCGGCCACGGGCAGCGCCGACACGCTGATCGGCGGGCCTGGCAACGATCTCCTCGCCGGGCTGTCCGGCCCCGACATCCTCATCGGGGGCGACGGCGACGACGAGATCATCGGCTTCGGTGGCGATGACCGCATCTTCGCCGGCCCGGGCAACGACACCGTATTCGGCGGCCCGGGGGACGACATCATCGACGGCGGCGACGGTGACGACGTGCTGTTCGGCAACTTCGGCAGCGACACCATCGTCGGGGGTCCGGGGAACGACATCATCGACGGCGACAACCCCTTCACCGGTGGCCCACCGCCCGGCAGCCTGCCCAACAGCGCCTCGATCGACCGGTGCTTCGGTGGCGGTGGCGAGAACCAGATCTTCAACTGCGAGGTGGGAGACCCGTCCCAGCCCCGGGACCCCGAGCCCGCTCCGGTCGAGATCTGACGGCTGGGCGCACCCAACTGACGTAGCGGCATGAGGGCCGGGCCGGTGCCCGGCCCTCAGCGCGCCGGTCAACCCACTCGGTCAACCCACTCAGTACCGGCGGGAAGCCAGCACCTGGTGGGCGGCGAGGGCGTTGGCGACCACCTGGCGAGCGGCCAGGCCGGCGAGGGTGGTGAGGGCGGCGGGCACGGCCACGAGGGCCCAGCCCGCCCCCGAGTCGAGGAACATCGACGCCACCACCATCATGAAGCTGACCGCACCGCCCACCACCCACAGGAGGAACCAGCGCAGCACCAGCGGGCGATCGGGGTGGCCGGCGGGCAGCAGGTCGCGGGTCGACTGGTAGGGCCACCACAGGTTGATGACGGGGACGAGGAAGCCGGCCACCCCCGCCGCCGGGCTGCGGGTGGCGGGCAGGCCCAGCTTGTGGGCGTTGGAGGCGGAGCGGAAGAACCAGATCAGGAACAGCACGGCCGTCACCCCGGCCACCGCGTTGGGGAGCTGGTCGAGGACGGCCAGCCCTGTGCCCCCGAACTGGCGAGCCTCCTCGATCGAGCCGCCAGACTCGATCTGGTCGCGGAAGTCGGCCATCCACACTCGCATCAGAGCCCACCCCGCGATCTGGGACGGGATGGCCACGAGGAGGGCGGCCCGCGCCCAGCGAGCCGCCGCCTCCTCTCCCTCGAGGTCGAGGTTCGGCGCGGGCGGGGTGGGGGCGGCGAGGCGGGACGACCACGACAGGCCGTCCCACCACCGCAGCGAGCCCGAACCCGCCGGGTCGGGGTACCACCCCGCCACCGGCCCGCCGTAGGCGCCCACGTCAGCCTCTCTCGACGACCACCGTGGCGACTGCCTTGTCGTGCAGCGTCTGGCGGCGGCGGTCCCACAGGGGCATGAGCACGTTGACCAGGCCGGGGAGGATGAACAGGGCCCACAGCAGCCCCGCCACCAGCCGGCGGCCCAGAGCCCTCCCGTAGCCGATGGAGCCGAACGACGAGGCGTCCCGCACCTGGATCCCCACCGCCATCTTGCCCAGGGTCGCCCCTCCCGGGCCGCCCTCCATCACGACGTAGTAGGTGAGGGAGGCCACCACGCTGACCAGCCAGGCGACCAGGTAGGCGCCCGACGGCTCGAACGTGGGCTCACCCGTGAACGGGTCGGTCCCGAACGGGGTGCCGGCGGCGGCGAAGGCGATGCCGGCGGGGATGCCCACCACCAGCCAGTCGACCAGCACCGCGACCACCCGCTTCCACCACGGGCTGTAGGCCGGTTCGCCGCCGCCTGGGCCCGGGCCGTATCCCGGCGGGGCGGCGGCCGGCGCCGCCGGCGGCGGGTAGTACGAGTGCCCCACGGGCGGCGTGGGCGGGGTGGTGCGGTCCTCCGGCGCGGGCGGCGCCCACCTGTCGTCGGGCGCCGCCCGCGCCGGAGGACCGCACCACCC
>DATLGZ010000145.1:0-6408 GCA_035540235.1 Acidimicrobiales bacterium
AGGGCGTCGAACCACCGGCCCTGCACCAGCCGCACCGAGCGGGCGTGGCGGCTGCCCAGGCCGGCCAGGTTGGCCCGGGCCACGGCCAGGGCGCCGGCCGACACGTCGCTGGCCCACACCACCGCCCGCCCCTCCGAGGCCATCGACAGGGCGATGGCGCCCGAGCCCGTGCCCAGGTCGGCCACCACCGCCGACCGCCCCCTCACCTCCAGGCGGCGCAGCTCGCCCAGGGCGACCTCCACGACCGCCTCGGTCTCGGGCCGGGGAATCAGCACCCGCCGGTCTACGTACAGGTCGAGGGCACGGAAGCCCCAGCGACCGATCACGTACTGGAGGGGCTCGCCCGCCGCCCGCCGGGCCACCATGGACTCCACGAACGGCACCGCCCGCTCGGGCGCCCGCTCGTCGAGGTGGACCAGCAGCTCGGCCCCGTCGTAGCCCGACGCCCGCTCCACGATGCGGCGGGCGTCGATGCCCGAGCGGAGGGCGGCCTCGGCCTCAGCCCACAACGACCGCCACGTCGTCACCCCGTCCCGGTCACGTCCCGTCCCCCGCCAGCTGGCGGGCCCGCTCGTCGGCCCCCAGGGCGTCGACCAGGTCGTCGAGCTCGCCCATGAGGACCTTGTCGAGCTTGTAGAGGGTGAGGCCGATGCGGTGGTCGGTGATCCGGTTCTCCTTGTAGTTGTAGGTGCGGATCTTCTCCGACCGGCTGCCGCCGCCGATCTGGCCCCGCCGGGTCTCCGACAGCTCGGCGGCCTGGCGGTCCTGCTCCATCTTGAGCAGCCGGGCCCGCAGCACCTGGAGGGCCTTGGCCCGGTTCTGGATCTGGCTCTTCTCGTCCTGCATGGCGACCACCAGCCCGGTGGGCAGGTGGGTGATGCGCACCGCCGAGTCGGTGGTGTTGACGCTCTGGCCGCCGGGGCCGGTGGAGCGGTAGACGTCGACCTTGAGGTCGGACTCCTCGATGTGGACGTCGACCTCCTCCGCCTCGGGCAGCACGCTCACGGTGGCGGCGCTGGTGTGGACCCGGCCTTGGGACTCGGTGACCGGCACCCGCTGCACCCGGTGGGGACCGGCCTCGTGCTTCATCCGCGACCACACGCCGTCGCCCTTGAGCAGGAAGGTGACCTCGTTGAACCCGCCCATGTCGGAGGGGTCGGCGCCCAGCACCTCCAGCCTCCAGCCCTGGCGCTCGGCGTGGCGGGCGTACATGTCGAACAGGTCCTTGGCGAAGAGGTTGGCCTCCTCCCCTCCTTCGGCGCCGCGGATCTCGATGATGACGTTCTTGTCGTCGTTGGGGTCCTTGGGCAGGAGCAGGACCTTCAGCTCGGCCTCGAGGGAGGCGATGGTGGCCTCGGTGTCGTCGATCTGGTCGCGCAGGAACAGGCGGTCGTCGCCCGCCGAGTCGGCCAGCATCTCCTTGGCCGCGGCCAGGTCGGCGAGGGCGGCGAGGTAGCGCCGGTAGGCGTTGACGATCGGCTCCAGCTCCTTGTGGCGGCGGGAGGCGGCGATCAGGGCGCGCTGGTCGGACAGCACGGCGGGGTCCGACAGGCGGGCCTCGACGGCCTGAAACTCCTCTTCGAGCCGGGCCAGACGTTCGAGCATCGTCGCCCCTCACGGTACCGCCGGCGGGATGCAACGCCGGCCGGGGCGGGCCGGTCCGCCTAGATGGCGGCCAGCAGGTGGGCCCAGGGGACGCGGCCCTCGCGCAGCAGCCGGGGCTCCAGCCCCGTGCAGTCCACGACGGTGGACGGGCTGCCGGTGCACGCCCCTCCGTCGAGGACGACGGCCACCGCCTCGCCCAGGTCGTCGGCCACCGCCGCCGCCGTCTCGTGGGTGGGCTCGCCGTGGCGGTTGGCGCTGGTGGTGGCGAGAGGGCCGACCTCGGCGCACAACGCCCGGGGCACGGGGTGGTCGGGGCAGCGCACGCCCACGGTGGCCTCGTCCTCCCCCAGGTCGCCGGTGAACTCGGGGGCCCGGGGCAGGACGAGAGTGAGCGGCCCCGGCCAGAAGCGGTCCATGAGCCGGGTGGCGGCCACCGGCACGGCGGTGGCCAGCAGCAGGGCCTGCTCGGGCGTCGCCACCAGCACCGGCAGGTCGACGTCGCGGGGCCGCCGCTTGGCCTCGAACAGCCGGTCGGTGGCCGCCGGCCGGGTTGGGTCGACGGCCAGCCCGTAAACCGTGTCGGTGGGGATGCCCACCACCAGCCCGGCCCGCAACGCCTCCACGGCGGCGGCCAGGGCGGGCTCGGGCAGCGGTTCGCCCTGCGCCGGCACGATCATCCCGTCAACCTACCCAGCCGGCCGCCGAGCCCTCCTCCGGGGCGGGCGAGGGTGGGGACGCGTGCGGCCGTCTCCGAGTGACGCCGGCAGCGGGCCGGCCGTGATCCGCGATGGGGTCAGCAGGCGAGCACCCGGGCCATGGCCCGGCAGACCTCGGGCCACCGCTGGGGGTCCACGGCCCCGGACTGGCGCAGGAGGCGGTCGACCGGCACCAGCTGGACGTTGTCGAGGTTGGCCACCGAACCGTGCTTGACCCCCTCGGCCGGGCCGAGGCCCACCTCGGTGGCCAGGCCCCGCACCGTCGACGTGACCGGGGCCACGACCACCCGCCGGAGGCGGGGCGCCACCCGGGCCCGGGTGAGCACCACCACCGGCCGCACCTTGTCGCCGAGGTCGGCCCACCACACCTGGCCATGGCCCAGGCCTTCCACCCCGCTCAGCCCGACCGCCGGCGCCGTTCGGCGGCCAGGGCCAGCACCTCCTCGGGCACCTCCCCGTCGTAGGGCAACGGCGGCCCGGGCGGTGCCTCCCAGGCCAGGTCGGGGTCGTCCTCGTAGGGTAGGGCTTCGAGGGCGGCCGCCTCCCGGGTCGCTTCCAGGGCCTCCACCAGCGCAGCCAAGGCCCGGTCGAAGATGCGGCTGTCAGGTTGGCCGAGGAGGCGCCGGCACGTCTCCAGGTTTGTGGCATCCACCGTGGTAGACACCCGCACACGGGCCATGCCACAAACCGTAGCACGGCCGCCGTTGTCGAGCGGCGGCTACTTCTTGGCGCCGGTCTTGCGGGCGCCGTAGCGGCGCTCGAAGCGCTCCACCCGGCCCCCGGTGTCGACCAGCTTCTGCTTGCCGGTGAAGAAGGGGTGGCACTCGTTGCACAGCTCGACCCGCAGCTCGCCCTTGGTGGAGCCGGTGGAGAACGTGTTGCCGCACGAGCACCGGACGCTGGCGCCGCCGTAGCGGGGGTGGATGTCGGCCTTCATGGTTGCCTTCCTATCAGGGATGTCAGATGGCGGGGGCGGGGGCCTTGGCGATCTCGGCCAGGAACTCGGCGTTGCTCCGCGTGCTCTTGATCTTGTCCATGAGCAGCTCCAGGCCGGCGCCCGGCTCGAGGGCGTTGAGCACCCGGCGCAGCTTCCACACCTGGGCCAGCTCGCCCCTCTCGAACAGCAGCTGCTCCTGGCGGGTGGAGGAGGCGTTGACGTCGAGGGCGGGGTAGATGCGGCGCTCGGCCAGCTTGCGGTCGAGCTTGAGCTCCATGTTGCCGGTGCCCTTGAACTCCTCGAAGATGACCTCGTCCATCTTGGAGCCGGTCTCCACCAGGGCGGTGGCCAGGATGGTCAGCGACCCGCCCTCCTCGATGTTGCGAGCCGCCCCGAAGAACCGCTTGGGCGGGTAGAGGGCGCCGGTGTCGATACCGCCCGACATGATGCGGCCGGTGGCGGGGGCGGCCAGGTTGTAGGCCCGAGAGAGGCGGGTGATGCCGTCGAGCACGATCACCACGTCCTGGCCCATCTCCACCAGCCGCTTGGCCCGCTCCAGGGTGAGCTCGGCCACCTGGGTGTGCTCGTCGGAGGGGCGGTCGAAGGTGGACGCCACCACCTCGCCCTTCACCGAGCGGCGGAAGTCGGTGACCTCCTCGGGGCGCTCGTCTACCAGCAGCACGAACAGCTTGACCTCGGGGTTGTTGGCCTCGATGGAGTGGGCGATCTGCTTGAGGACGGTGGTCTTGCCCGCCTTGGGCGGGCTCACGATCAGCCCTCGCTGGCCCTTGCCGATGGGCGAGACCAGGTCGACGATGCGGGCGATCATGTTGTTGGGATCGCCCGCCACCTCGAGGCGGAGCTTGGAGTCGGGGAACAGCGGGGTGAGGTCCTCGAAGCGGGGCCGGCCCCGGGCCTCCTCGGGCGTCATGTCGTTGACCGTGTCGATGCGGAGAAGGGCCGGGTACTTCTCGTTGTTGCCGGCGGGGCGGCTGGCGCCCTTGACGTAGTCGCCCTTGCGCAGGGCGAAGCGCCGCACCTGCGACAGCGACACGTAGGCGTCACGGGCCCCGGACAGGTAGCCCCCCGTGCGCAGGAAGCCGTAGCCCTCGTCGCGCAGGTCGAGCAGTCCCTCGGCGGGGACCAGCTCGCCGCTGTAGGTGGCCGGGTCCTGCCCCCGGTCCTGCTGGAGGTCGCGCTCGCTCCGGTCACGGCCCCGGCGGCGGCGGCTGCGGCGGTTGCCGGGCTCGCCCTGGGAGTCGGGCTGCTGGCGCCCGTCGCGCTGGCGGCCCTGCTGGTCGCGGTTCTGCTGGTCGCGGTTCTGCTGGTCGCGGTTCTGGTCGCGGTTCTGCTGGTCGCGGTTCTGCTGGCGGGCGGCGCCGTCGCCGTCGCGGCCCTGCTGGTCGCGGCTCTGCTGCGGGCGGGCGGCGCCGTCGCCGTCGCGCCCCTGCTGGTCGCGGCTCTGCTGCGGGCGGGAGGCGCCGTCGCCGGACCGCGCCGCGGGGGTGGCGGCGTCGCCCTCACCGGCGGCCGGGACCTCCGACGCGTCGGGCACCTGGGCGTTGGCCACCGCCTCGGAGGCGGCCGGTGTGGTGGGGGCGTCAGCGGGAGTCGCCGGTTCGGGTGCGGCGGCATCGCCCGATCGGGCGGCCCCACCGGCAGCCTCGACGTCGAGGGTGCCCTGCACGGCCCCGCCGTCGCCCGAGGGGGCGGCGGTGCCCGCCTTGGCGCCGTTGGCCGAGGCCCGCGACCGGGACCGCCTCGGGCGTTCCTCGGCCGGGGCCGTCTCGATGCCGGCCTCCCGCAGGATCTGGTCGATAAGGGTGGCCTTGGACGCCCGGGCGGCAGGCTTGACGCCCATCGCCTCGGCGATGGCCGCCAGCTCGTCGCGCTCCTTGCGTTCCAGGACGGAACGCTCAAGCGCCTGGGGGGCCGTGCTGCTCATATCTCGCCTCCTGACCCGCTACCGGAACGTCCGGTGCCGAGGCACCAGGACCGGCCCCGGCGCTGCGGGTGCTGGGATGTCTGGGTTGGGTGAGGGGTTCCCGGGTGATGGGAGCTGCCGCCGCCGCCGCGACCGCGACCGTGCCGACGACCCCTCCGCCGCGCTCGCACTCGAACGGCTCCGGCTTCGCGTCGCAGGCCACGCGTCGGCCGGGAATCGGCTCGAGGAGGCAGGGCCGGGAAAGGCCGGGTTCTCGTGCCAAGCCCCGGACACGCCTGCCCAGGACGCCCGCGCTCGAGTGGGCGAACGATGGCGAGGCCATCGTACCGGCGATCGGAGAGTTCAGCAACAAAGGGCGATCGGTGGCGGCCGGCACGCCCGCGAGGAGGTGCTGGCCGTCCATCACCACGAGAGCCCGCAACGGTCACCTCGCGAAGAGAAACGGGACGGATGGCGAGGAGAGCGGTGCGCCAGGCGGGTTCGGCCGCAACGGCGAACCCGAGGGGAGCGGAACGCTTGCTCCTCAGGCGACCGGTGCCGACCGGCCGCTGACGTTCAGCATACCCGAGCAGGACGTTTACCGGTGCGCGCCTCCCGGGGCCCGTCCCGTGAGCCGCCCCATCAGCTCGTGGCCGGCGACGGGGCGCAGGCCGGCCACCCCCGCCTCGCTGTAGACGCCGCCGGGCCCGTCCCGGTCGGAGCCGGCCAGCAGGTAGGGCACGGGGTCGGCGGTGTGGGTGCGGGTGCGCAGCGACGTGGGGTGGTCGGGCAGCAGGAGCAGCCGCCACGGCCCGATGGCGTCGAGCCCCTCGACCAGGGGGCCCAGGATGCGGCGGTCCCAGTTCTCCAGCGCCTCCACCTTGGCGGCCACGTCGCCGGCGTGGCCGGCCTCGTCGCTCGCCTCCACGTGGATGAGGAACAGGTCGGCGCCCGCCGCCAGGGAGGCGAGGGCGGCGTCGCGCTTGCCCTCGTAGTTGGTGTCGTACCAGCCGGTCGCCCCCTCGACGTGCACCACGGGGATGCCGGCCAGCGCCCCCAGCCCCCGCACCAGGTCGACGGCCGACACCAGCTCGGCGTCGAGGCCGTAGGCGTCCCGGAACGGGGGGAGGGAGGGCTGGCGGCCCTGCCCCCACAACCAGATCTGGTTGGCGGCCAGGTCGGGGAAGCGGGCCAGCACGGCACGGGACGCGTCCATCAGCCCGGTG
>DATLGZ010000146.1:0-3309 GCA_035540235.1 Acidimicrobiales bacterium
AGGCGGCGCCCCCGCACTCCGAGCGAGCCCGTCTCGGCGGCCAGCACGGCGCTGAGCTGGTCGACCAGGGCGGGGTCGCCCAGCACGCTCACCGTGTAGGCGGGGCGGCCCTTCTTCATGACGATCGGGGTTATCCACGCGTCGAAGGCCCCCGCGTCCATCAGGGAGGCGACGGTGTGGGCCAGCACCTCGCCGGTGGCGTCGTCGACGTTGACCTCGAGCTGCACGATCGGCTGGCCGGGCTCGTCGGTGGCGGCCACCGCCGCCTTACCCAGCACCACCTGGGTGACGTTGGGCAGGTCGTCGAGCTCGCGGGCGCCGGCGCCGAACCCGGTGGCCGACACGGTCATGGCCGGCATGGGCCCGTAGGCCACCGCGTTGGCGGCGAGCAGGGCCGCCCCCGTCGGGGTGGTCAGCTCGACGTTGAGGTCGCGCCCGTAGGTCGGCGCCCCCCGCAGCAGCTCCACCACCGCGGGGGCGGGGTTGGGCAGCACGCCGTGGTGGGTGCGGACCATGCCCGTGCCGGTGGCCACCGGGCTGGCCCGCACCTCGTCGACCCCCAGCACCTCGAGGGCGGCGCACACGCCCACGATGTCGACGATGGCGTCGATCCCCCCCACCTCGTGGAAGTGGACCTGCTCGGGGGGCCGCCGGTGCAGGCGGCCCTCGGCCCGGGCCAGAGCCGCAAACGTGGCGTGAGCCCGGTCGCGGACCCGGTCGGGCAGGCGGGCCTCGTCGATGAGGCCGGAGATGTGGGCGTAGGTGCGCACGACGCCGTCCTCGTCGGCGTGCACGACCGCCCGGGTGGCCGCCAGACCCGAGCGGAGGACGGGCTCCAGGTCGAGCTGCCAGCCCTTCACCGGCACCCGCTCCAGCAGCCCGAACACCTCGTCGGGGTCGGCGCCGGCGTCGAGGAGGCTGCCCAGGGCCATGTCACCGGCGATGCCGGCGAAGCAGTGGAACCAGGCGAGGGTGGTCACGGCCCCGCCCTCACCGCAGCATGCGCAACGCCGCGCATGCTGCTCCGTAGCCGTTGTCGATGCCCACCACCGTGAGGCCGGAGGCGCACGACGCCAGCATGGCCAGCAGGGCGGTGACGCCCTCCAGACCCGCCCCGTACCCGACGCTGGTGGGCACGGCCACGACCGGCGCGGGCGTCATCCCCCCCACCAGGCTGGCCAGCGCCCCCTCCATGCCGGCCACGACCACCACCACCTCGGCCGCCGCCAGCTCGTCGGCGCTCACCAGCAGCCGGTGGACGCCGGCCACGCCCACGTCGGCCAGGGTCAAGGGCCGGAGGCCGTGGGCGCACAGGGTGGCGGCGCACTCCTCGGCCACCGGCAGGTCGGCCGTGCCGGCGGTGAGCACGAGCACCCGGCCCGGGCGCTCGTGCTGGGCCCGCCAGGCCAGCGTGCGGCCCCGGCGGACGGCGCCCGGGTTGCGGGCCTGGGCGGCGGCGGCCTGCTCCTCGTTGGCCCGGGTGAGCAGGACGGGCGTGCTGCCCGGCTCGGCCAGCAGCTCGGCCACGATCTCCGCGCACTGCTCCGGCGTCTTCCCCGGGCCGTAGACGGCCTCGGGCAGGCCCTGGCGCAGAGGGCGGTGGTGGTCGACGCGGGCGAAGCCGAGGTCGGCGAAGGGGAGGCGGCGCAGGCGGGCCACCGCGTCGTCGGGCGCCAGCGCGCCGGAGCGCACGTCGTCGAGCAGGCGGCGCAGGGTCGGTTCGTCCACGCCGCAATTATCGCCGTGGGCGGGGAGGGGTGCCCTATCCTCCCCGGACGATGAGCACGCCGGGCGACCATCGACCCCTGCGGGTCGGCTTCCTCGGGCCTCCGGGCACGTTCACCGAGGAGGCCCTCCTGGGCGAGCCCGACCTGGCCGCGGGCGAGCTGGTGCCCTACCGCTCCATGCCCGACGTGCTCGCCGCCGCCGCCTCGGGGGAGGTCGACCGGGGCTTCGTGGCCCTGGAGAACTCGATCGAGGGCACCGTGCGCCAGGTGCTCGACGGGCTGATCTTCGAGCACGACCTCCTCATCCGCCGTGAGGTCGTGCTCAGCGTGCGCCAGAACCTGCTCGCCCCGCCCGGCATGTCGCTGGCCGACGTGCGGCGGGTGTCCTCGTTCCCCGACGCCGCCGCCCAGTGCCGGCGGTTCCTGGCCGACCAGCTGCCCGGGGTCGAGCTGGTGGCGGCCACCTCCACCGCCGAGGCGGCCCGCCAGGTGGCGGCCTCGCCCCCGGACGGCACGGCGGCGGTGGGTACCGCCCTGGCGGCCAAGCTCTACGGCCTGCAGGTGCTGGCCGAGGGCATCGAGGACCACACCGACAACCGCACCCGCTTCGTGGTGGTGGCGCCCCCGTGGGCCGGCATCCCCACGCCCACAGGCCACGACAAGAGCACCATCGTGTGCTTCCAGCGCCAGGACCAGCCCGGGAGCCTCCATGCCATCCTGGGCCAGTTCACCGCCCGCGACATCAACCTCACCAAGCTGGAGTCACGCCCCACCAAGCACAGCCTGGGCGACTACTGCTTCATCATCGACCTCCAGGGCCACATCGACGACGAGGTGGTGGCGGACTGCCTGCGCGACCTCCACGCTCACCTGCGCAACCTCAAGTTCCTGGGCTCCTACCCGGCCGCCGGCGACTCCGGCGAGGTCATCCGCCGCGACGCTGACGAGGCGTGGCGGAAGGCGGATGCCTGGGTCGGCGGCCTGCGGGCCCGCATCGAGCGCCCCGGCGGCCCGGCGTAGGGGCGGTACCCTCGTTCGGCTGGAGGGATGGCAGAGCGGCCGAATGCGAGGCTCTTGAAAAGCCTTGGGCGATGAGCCCCGTGGGTTCAAATCCCACTCCCTCCGCGTCGCGACCGGCCCCCGCTGTGCAACACTCGTAGTCCGCAAGGAGAGGTGACCGAGCGGCCGAAGGTGATCGCCTGCTAAGCGATTAGGGGGTGTAAAGCCTCCTCAAGGGTTCAAATCCCTTCCTCTCCGCCACAGCGCCGGGCCGTCGCGTGCGGTCAGCCCTCGCAGGCGATGCCGTCGTTGTCGGCGTCGAGGCGGTAGACGTCCGGCCCGACCACCCGGAAGTTCTTGACCCACACGTAGGCGGGCCCGTCGCCGCTGCCTCCCCCGCAGTCCACGTCCGACACGCCGACCGGGACGCACGCCCCCTGGTAGGACGGGTGGCAGTCCGAGGCGGCGGCCGAAGTGGCGGTCGTGGCGCGCGGGGCTGCGGCGGTGGTGGCGGGTGGGGCGCCCGTCGTCGGCGCGGTGAGGCGGACGGCCGCTGTCGGGGCCGGCGCAGCCACCGTGGTCG
>DATLGZ010000147.1:0-1748 GCA_035540235.1 Acidimicrobiales bacterium
GGTCTACGCCGACGAGGCCCTCGTCACCCGCACCGACACCCGGGGCAGGCCGCTCAGCTCGTCGTCGCAGCCCACGATCATGGCGGAGATGCTGGAGCACCTCGACCTGGCGCCCGGGCTGCGGGTGCTGGAGGTGGGGACGGGCACGGGCTACAACGCCGCCCTGCTGGCCGAGCTGGTGGGGCGGCAGGGCCACGTGACGTCGGTCGAGCTGGAGCCCGACCTGGCGGCCCGGGCCGAGGCCGCCCTGGAAGGCCTGGGCTACACCGTCGAGGTGGTGGTGGGCGACGCCCGGACGGTGGTGGGCGGAACCGGCCCGGCGGGGGCCCCCGCCCGCTACGACCGGGTCATCGTCACCGCCGCCGCCGACTCCGTGCCGCGGTCGTGGCGGGACGCCCTGGTCGACGGGGGGCTGATCGAGCTGCCCCTGCGGCTGCCGGAGCCGAGCGAGGGGGAGCAGGTCGTCGTCACCCTGCGGCGCCAGGGCGAGAGGCTGGCCTCGGTGGCGATCGTCCCCGGCGGGTTCATGGGCCTGCGCCGGCCGGGGGTCGAGGAGGCGCCGGCGCCAGGTGGGGCCGGCCTGTCGGTGACCGAGCTCGTGGCCGGCCGGCCCCGGTCCATCGCCAGCCTCACCGGCGCCGGCCTGGCTCGCATGCGGCCCGCCGCCCGCCGGCGGTTGGCGGCGGTCATGCTCAGCCCGCCCCGGGCCCGCCGTCTGGCCATGCCGGCCGAGGCCAACACCTCGCTCGTCCCCTACGTGGGCATGGCCGAGGCGCCGGGGATGGTGACGGTGCGCACCTTCCGCCGCCCGTCCGAGCCGGGTCGCTTCGTCGCCGGCGCCGGCTTCGCCACCAGGGACGGTCGGGGGCTGGCCCTGGCCGTCGGACGGGCCGACGGCCGGGGGTGCCGGCTGGAGGCCTACGGGGACGGTGACGGCGCGGCGGCGGCGAGCCACGCCCTGGACCGCCTGGTGGCCCGCTGGCGGGCGGCCGGCGCCCCCTCGCTGGCCGACTGCCGCATCACCATGACCTACGGCGACCGGCCTCCCCGGGGCGCAGGCGCCGTCGAGCCCGACGGGGTGTTCGTGGCCCTGCAGTGGCCGGCGTAGGCCTGATGGCAAGCGCCCGATCCCGTGGGCCCGTATCCCGTGCGCTCGTATCCCGTGGGCTCGTATCCCGTGGCCTCGTATCCTCTGTGGAGGTGTCAGCTCGGTCGGCCGTCCTCGAATGGGGCCGCGAGCGCGCTCGGGTCGGCCGCTGGCGGGGCGACGGCCCGGTGGCGCTGCTCTCCCCCGCCAACGACGGGCCCCTCCCGTCGGCGTCTTTCGTCCGGCGTTGCCTGGAGCGGCTCGCCGACGACGGGTACACGTCGGTGGTCACCCCGGCGTTGACGCCCGTGGAGCAGACGCCCTTCCTCGCCGCCGGCTTCGAGGAGCAGGAGCGCCTCCGGCTGCTGACCCACGACCTCAGCCACCTCGCCCCCGTCCCCGACGTGCCGCTGCGGCGGGCCCTCGACGGTGACTGGCCGGCGGTGCTGGCCGTCGATGCGGCGTCGTTCAGCCCCTTCTGGCGCCTCGACGACTGGTCGCTCCAGGAGGCCCTCGATGCCACCCCCGCCAGCCGGTTCCGCGTCAGCACCGGCGGCCGCGGCCAGGTGGCCGGCTACGCGGTGTGCGGGCGCACGCAGCGGCGGGGGTACGTGCAGCGGTTGGCGGTGGGCCCCGCCTGGCGGGGCCCACCGCCAACCGC
>DATLGZ010000148.1:0-1803 GCA_035540235.1 Acidimicrobiales bacterium
CCGGCTGGCGGCCGAGTTCCGCGGCTTCCGGCAGCGCTTCGAGGAGCTGGAGCGGACAGGGGTGCGCCATGACGCCCAGCAGCGGCTGACCGCCCGGCTCACCTACGACGCCGCCCTTCTCTGCCTGTGCGCCGCCGCCGGGGTCGGCACTCGCTACAGCCTCGGGATGTCGCTCCCTCCGGCCGAGCGGGCGCGCCTGACGGGCGCGCTGGCCGAGCTGGGTCTCGACGTCGGGGCCTGAGAGACCCCTCGACGGAGCGGGCACCGGCGGGGTACCGTCGCGCTGCAGTCTCTAACTTCCCCTCCTGCAGTATCGGCTGGGCTGGCGGGCTACGTCCCGTCGCCGCAGAAGGGGTAGGCGCGGTGGCAACGGTGGGGAGTTCGGAGCTGGGGCCGGTCGGCGCGCCCGGGCGAGCGGGCGGAGCCGCCGACCGCTGGCCGCAAGAGGTGCGGAAGCTCCTCTTCGAGGCGCACGAGGAGGCCGCCCAGCTCAGGTCCGAGCGAGAGATGCTCCTCAACCGCGGGACCGACCTGGAGCGGAGGCTGGAGGCGGCCCAGGCCCAGGTCAAGGCGCTCGTCGACCAGGTGGCACGCCTCGAGCGGCAGGCCCAGCGACCGCGGCCGGCCCAGCCCCTCCCGGAGCGGCCCCAGCGGCAGCCTCAGCCCCAGCCTCAGCCGCAGTCGCGGTGGCTCGGCGAGGTGGCCGACCGCACGGCGGCGGCGCTGCGGTCAGGCCAGGAGACGGCCCAGTCGCTCGTGGAGCGGGCCGGCCGGCGGGCGCAGGAGATCGAGCGGTCCGCCTTGCAGGACGCGGCCGCCATCCGGGCCAAGGCCGAGGCCGAGGCCGCGAGAGTGATGCGCATGGCCGACTACGACGCCGAGGGGATTCTCCACGGGGCCCAGGCCTCGGCCGAGGAGCTGCTGGGCGAGGCGCGCAAGGCGGCCGCCGAGGTGATGACCGAGCTCTATCGGCGCCGCGACGCCCTCACCCGTGACATCGACGCCCTGGAGGGGCGCCGCCTGAGCCTGCTTCGCGCCTGCGCCGGCATCCGCAAGCCGGTGGACGAAGCCATCCGGGCGCTCGAGCAGGCGGGCCCGGAGGGCGCCCGCCCGGGAGGGCAGAGGGGCATGGCACGGGGCGCCCGAGAGGCCCTGAGCGCGGCTCTGGCCACGACCCGCCGGCCTCCGGGGCACACCCCCGACCGGTAGCCCGATCTCTAGGGGCCGGGGTCGGCGCCGAGGGCGCCCAGGGCGCTGCGGATCCGCTGCAACTCGGTGCTGAGCACCGAAGCGGCCCGGGCCCGGACCTCGTCCGGCGTCAGCTCGAGGGCGGGGCGGGCCAGGTCGCTGCCCGCCCAGCCCCTTGCCGCCGCCAGCCCCGCCCCCGCAGGCAGCGAAGCCGCAGGCACGGCCGCAGGAGCGGCGGTGGGGAGCGGACCGGCGGTGGAGAGCGGACCGGCGGCCGCGCCGGCGGGGGCTGGTGTGGACCGAGCGGGGACGGGCGGCGCCAGGCGGCTCAGGGCGGTGAGGCGGTCGACGCGGGCCGCCAGTTCGGCCAGGGCCGCCTCCAGCTCGGCCACCCGGCTGAGGCCCCGGGTGGCGGCGGCGACGCGGTCGTCGACGCGCTGGGCCACGCCGTCCAGCTCCCGGTAGACCCCCACGAGATCGTGCTCGAGAGAGGTCACGTGCGCCTCGACGTCGGCCACGGGGCGACCGGCCTGCCGCTGGCCGCCCTCCAGGCGGGCGATCCGCACCCGGGCCGTGGCCAGCTCCCGCCGCAGGGTGACCAGGTCGGGGTCGGGA
>DATLGZ010000149.1:0-15395 GCA_035540235.1 Acidimicrobiales bacterium
GTGGAGCCCGGGGCGGGCGTTGGCGGTGGGCGGGCCCTCGTAGAAGATCCACGGCGGGGAGCCCTTGCGCAACGCCTTGACCTGCTCGAAGAGGTCGCTCTCCCGCCACCGCGCCAGCGTGCGCTGCTCGAGGGCGACGAAGTCCGCCTGGTGGTCGACTGGGCCGAACGGCATGGCCCAAGGGTAAGCGAGCGCAACCCGAGACTCGGTCAGGTTTCCGGCGCCGGCGGCCACCGCTGAGCCGACCAGGACGCGGGGTTCCCCGTCTACCCTGTCGCACCCATGGACCTAAGCGACCTGTACCGCACCGACGGCGACGATGCCGTCGTCCTCCACGTGCACGTGCAGCCGGCGGCGGGGCGGTCGGCGGTGGTGGGGCGGCACGGCAGCGCCCTCAAGGTGCGGGTGGCGGCCGCCCCCGAGGGGGGGCGGGCCAACGAGGCGTGCGCTGCCCTGCTGGCCGAGACCTTCGGCGTGCGGGGCGCCGACGTGGAGCTGGCGGGAGGGGCGACCAGCCGGTCCAAGTCGTTCCGCATCGGCGGCCTGGACATGGAGGAGTTCCCCCGGCAGCTGGAGCGGGCGCTGGCCCCCTCCGGCCCGGCGCGCGGTCGCCGCTGAAGGCCCCTGGTACAATCGCCCGCCCCAACACCTCCCCAGGCACGAGCGCAACCGATGCCGAAAGTCGCACGATCCACTCCGAAGAGCGCCGCAGCAGCGACCAAGCGGGCAGGTGGTGAGGCGCCCCGCCCGGCCGCCGAGGAGGCGGCACCCCCTGCCAAGCGAGCACAACGCACCACGAAAGCGCAACCGGCCGCCAAGCGGTCCGGCCGCAAGCCCACGCAACCTGGAGGCCCCGAGCCGGCGATGACCGTCACCGACAAGTTCCTGGAAGAGCAGCGTGCCCTCCTTCTCTCCGAGCGCGCCACCTACGCCGAGCAGGCGGAGACCCTGCGGGCCGAGGCGGAGCAGTTGGCGGCGGAGATGGAACCGGGCGACGTCCAGTTCGACGAGGAGTCGGGCGAGGGCGGCACGATGAACGTCGAGCGGGAGCGCGACCTGGCTCTCAGCGCCCAGGCCCGGGCCGCCGTGGACGAGATCGACCGGGCCCTGGCCAAGCTCGAAGCCGGCACCTACGGCGTCTGCGAGCGCTGCGGCGAGCCGATCAAGCGGGCCCGCCTGAAGGCCCTTCCCTACGCCGCCTTGTGCATCGCCTGCAAGAGCGGGGGGTTGTCGCGTCGCTGACAAGGGGGCCGGCGCCGGCGAGCACCGGGAGCTGACCGCCCCGCCCCGGCGGCGCACGGGCCTGCTGGTGGCGGTGGCCGCCGCCATCCTCGCCGCCGACCAGCTGACCAAGGCATGGGCCCTCTCCGCCCTGGCCGACGGCCACACCATCTCGGTGGTGGGGCCGGTGCGGTTCCTGCTCACCTACAACACCGCCGGGGCGTTCGGCCTGGGCGGGGCGGCGGTGCCGTTCCTGGCCGTGATCGCCCTGGGCGTGGTGGTGGTCATGGCCTCCAGCGGGTCGACGGCGCGCGACCCCAGGCTGGCGGTGGCGGTGGGGCTGGTGCTGGGCGGGGCGCTGGGGAACCTGGGCGACCGCATGTTCCGGGGCCCGGGCATGCTGCGGGGGGCGGTCGTGGACTTCATCGACTTCCGGGTGTGGCCGGTGTTCAACGTGGCCGACGCGGCCATCACGGTGGGCTGCCTCCTGCTGCTGTGGGCCGGTTGGCGGGCGAAGGAGTGAGGCTGCAGGTCCCCGAGTCGCTGGCCGGGGAGCGGCTCGACCGGGCGGTGGCCCTGCTGTGCGACGTCCCCCGGGCCGAAGCGGCCGGCCTGGTGGCGGCCGGGTCGGTGCAGCTGGGAGGGGCGGCCGTCACCATCCGCTCCCGCCGGGTGGCGGCCGGCCAGTGGCTCGACGTGGACGTCCAGGCGTCGCCGCCGGCGCCGGGCCTCGAGCCCGACCCGTCGGTCGAGGTCCCTGTCGTCCACGCCGACGAGGCGGTGATCGTCGTCGACAAGCCGTGTGGCCTGGTCGTCCACCCCGGTGCGGGCAACGTCACCGGCACCATGGTCCAGGGGCTGCTGGCCCGCTACCCGGAGCTGGCCGGCGTGGGCGAGCCGCACCGCCCCGGCGTCGTCCACCGCCTCGACGCCGGCACGTCGGGGTTGCTGGTGGTGGCCCGCACCCCGGCCGCCTACCGGTCCCTGGTCGGCCAGCTGGCCGCCCGTACCGTCGACCGTCGCTACCTGGCCCTGGTGTGGGGCGAGGTCGAGTCGGACGCGGGTGTGGTGGACGCGCCCATCGGCCGCGCCGCCCGCGACCCCACGGCCATGGCGGTGGCCGCTGCCGGCCGCCCGGCCCGCACCCGCTACACCGTGCTCGAGCGCTTCACCGCCCCGGCGCCCGCCACCCTGGTCGAGTGCCGGTTGGAGACGGGGCGCACCCACCAGATCCGGGTCCATCTGGCCGCCATCGGCCATCCCGTGGTGGGCGACGCCCGCTATCGTGGCGCCCGAGCGCCGTTGCCCGCCGACCGCCCTTTCCTGCACGCTCACCGGCTGGGGTTCGACCACCCTGGCGACGGCCGGCCCTGCCGGTACGAGTCCGCTCTCCCGAAGGACCTGGAGGACGTGCGTGAGCTATTGGGGTGACCAGAGGCCGCAGGGGTCGGGCCCGTTCCTCCCGCCCGTGTACGAGCCGCCCCGTTACGACGGCGACGACGGCACGGTGAGCGAGCGGACGGCCCGCCTCACCCTGACGATCCTGGCCGCCAGCTTCATCGTGCTGATGATCGGGGTGGTGGTGTTCTTCACCGTCAAGACCATCCGCCAGCGGGAGCAGGCGGCCGACGTGCCGGTGCTGGAGCAGTCGGCCACCACCACGCCCGAGGACGCGGCCCGGGTGGTGGGCGGGATCGGGCCGCCGCAGGGCACCCAGATCGGGGCCTACCTGACCCGCCGCCAGGAGGCGCTGGCGTCGGCCACCGACGACCGGGTGGCGGTGGTGTCCTTCGCCGCCTACCAGACCGAGGCCCGGGCCAAGACCCTGGTGGCGCCGGCCGAGGTGGTGGCCCTGCTGGCCGCCGCCCCGGGGGGGCAGCCCTCGGTGGTGACCACCGACATGGCGACGTGGGTGCGGGAGCAGACGGCGGAGATGCGGGCCGAGCGCGACGAGATCCAGCGGCTGGTCCCGACGGCCCAGAACGACCCCGCCTTCCAGAGCTTCTACCGCTCGGAGATCCAGCGCCTCGACCGCCTGCTCAACGCCATCCGGCCCACCGGGGAGCTGGTCTTCGGCGTGGTGGTGAAGGCCCCCGCGCCCGCCCTCCAGCAGCTGGCGGGCAAGGGCGAGGTCCGCCTGGTCGACGTGGGGCCCTCCGCCGACCCCCTGCCCCGACCCGACTACCGAGGCCTGCGGCCCGAGGAGACCACCAGGGCCAACGAGCCCAATACCCGCCCCTTGTAGGGGCGCAGCCCCCGACCGCGCGAGCGCCAGCCGTGCGCCGGGGCCGACCGCGCTAGGACCGCGTGGGCTCGGGCTCGGAGGCGGGCTCGGCGGCGGCGGTGCGGGCGCCCCTGGCGCGGGCGACCATGTCGGCCAGCGTGTAGGAGTCGAGGTGCTGGCGCATGTGCTCGCCCACGTCGGCCCACACCGCCAGCAGGGCGCACTGGCCCTCGTGGTCGCAGGCCCCGTTCTGGTGGGGCACGCCGAAGTCGCCGGCCACGATGGGGCCGTCTACCGCGCTGACGATCTGGGCCAGCGTCACGTCGGCCGGGTCGCGGGCCAGCACGTAGCCCCCGCCCACGCCCCGCTTCGACCGCACCAGGCCGGCGCCCTTGAGAGCGAGGAGGATCTGCTCGAGGTAGGGCTGCGGGAGACCGGTGCGCTCGGCGATGTCGCGCACCGAGGTGGGCCGGGGGTCGTCGCGGTGCAGCGCCAGCGACAGCAGGGCCCGGCTCGCGTAGTCACCGCGCGTCGAGACCTTCACACCCCCAATGGTAGGCCCGCCCGGGTAGGACCGCTGATCATGGGTAGGTTGGCGACGATGACCCAGCCGGCGATGACCCACGGCCCCGTGCCGGTCGTCCCCGACTACGGGGGCGCGTGCCTGACCGAGGTCATGGCCGCCCTCCTCCGTCGCCGTGACGGCGACCCGCCGGCGTGGCTGCCGCCTCCCGTGGTGGGCGCCGAGCAGGTCGTGCTGCTCGTCGTGGACGGGTTGGGGTGGGAGCAGCTCGCCGCCCGCCCCCACCTCGCCCCCACGCTGTGCGCCATGGAAGGGGGCCCGGCCACGACCGTGGTGCCCAGCACCACGTCGACCGCCCTCACGTCCCTCACCACCGGCGCGCCCCCCGCCCGCCACGGCGTGGTGGGCTACCGGATCAGGGTCCTCAACGGCGAGGTGCTCAACGTGCTGCGCTGGTCGACCCCCGGCGGCGATGCCCGGGAGCGGGTGCCGCCCGAGACCATCCAGCCGCTGGAGCCCTTCCTCGGGAGCAAGCCGGCGGTCGTCACGAGGGCCGAGTTCGCCGAGACCGGCTTCACCCGGGCGCACCTGTCGGGCTCCGAGCTGTGGGGGTGGCGGTACCCGTCGACCCTCGTGCAGCACGTGAAGGCGCTGGTGGCCGACGGCCGGCCGCTCGTCTACGCCTACTACCCCGGCGTCGACGGAGTCGCCCACGAGTACGGCTTCGGCCCGCTCTACGACGCCGAGGTGCGGGCCGCCGACCGCATGGTCGCCGACCTGCTCGACGGCCTCCCGGCCGGAGTGGCGCTGGTGGTGGTGGCCGACCACGGCCAGGTCGACGTGGGCGATCGCATGGTGCCCATCTCCCCGGATGTGCTCAGCCTGACCTCGATGCTGTCGGGGGAGGGTCGCTTCCGCTGGCTGCACGCCCGCCCCGGCCTGGCCCACCGCCTGGCCGAGCTGGCCCGGGCCCGCCACGGCGAACTGGCCTGGGTGGTCACCCGCGACGAGGTGGTGGCCGCCGGCTGGCTCGGCGGCGCCCTCGCGCCCGAGGTCTCCGCCCGCCTGGGCGACGTCGCCCTCGTGTCCCGCGCCTCGGTGGCCTTCGTCGACCCTGCCGACACCGGCACCTACGCCCTGCGCTGCCGGCACGGTTCGCTCACCTCGGCGGAGATGCTGGTCCCCCTCCTGGCTGCCAGGGCCTGAGAATGGGAAGGATGACGCGATGACCGACGCCCACCACGACCTCCCGGCGGTGCAGCCCGGCGGGGTGGACGGCGATCGTGCTGCTCCCCCCAACTCGGAGGACTCGATCAGCTCCCCGGCCAAGGTGCTGCGGATCGGGGCCATGACCAAGCAGCTGCTGGAGGAGGTCCGCCACGCCCCCCTCGACGAGGCGGGCCGCTCCCGCCTGCGCGACATCTACGAGACGTCGGTGCGGGAGCTGGGGGAGTGCCTGGCCGGCGAGCTGCGCGACGAGCTGGGCCGGCTCAGCTCCCCGTTCCAGTCCGACGTGCCCTCGGAGGCCGAGCTGCGGGTCGCCCAGGCCCAGCTGGTGGGGTGGTTGGAGGGGCTGTTCCACGGCATCCAGGCCGCCCTGTTCACCCAGCAGATGCAGGCCCAGGCCCAGCTGGAGGAGATGCGCCGCCGCGGCCTCCCGCCCGGCATGCCCGGCCCGGGCGGACCGGGTGGGCCCCCGGAGGCGCCTCACCGCCCGGGGCAGTACCTGTAGCCATGCGGGCCCGGGGCCTGGCCGGCGCCGCCATGGTGGGAACGACAATGGTGCGAACGGCAATGGCGGGAACGGTCATGCTCGGCCTGCGCGACGCCTTCCAGCCGCGCGACCCCGTCCCCGTTGTCGTCGACCACGCCGGCGACCCCCCGGGCCTGGAGCCGGTCACCCTGTTCTTCCACCCCGAGGTCCCCGAGGCCACCCTCGTCCTCGTGCGCTAGCGTACGAATAACAGGCATGTAACTCATCCACAAGGTCACCCACAGCCTGTGGACAAAGGCGAGCGAGGGAAGCGATCAGGTGGCTCGACCGGGAAGCTTCACCCATCTCCACACTCACACCGAGTACTCGATGCTCGACGGGGCCAGCCGGGTGAAGGAGCTGGTGGCGGCGGCGGCGGCCGACGGGCAGCCGGCCCTGGGCATCACCGACCACGGCAACATGTACGGCGCCCTCGACTTCTACAAGGCCTGCCGCGACGCCGGCATCAACCCCGTGATCGGCATCGAGGCCTACCAGGCGGCCGAGAGCCGCTTCGAGCGCCCCGTGCGCCGGGGGCGCATCGACGACGGCGGCGGCGAGGGGGCCGAGGGGGAGAAGCTCTACTACCACCTCTGCCTGCTGGCCGAGACCACCGAGGGCTACCGCAACCTGATCAAGCTGTCGTCGGCGGCCTACCTCGAGGGCTACTTCTACAAGGCCCGGGTCGACTGGGAGCTACTCGAGCGCTACTCCAAGGGGGTCATCGCCACCACCGGCTGCCTGGGCGGGCTCGTCCTGCAGGCCCTGCTCCGGGGTGACGAGAGGGGCGCCCTGGCCCTGGCCGGCCGGTTCCAGGAGATCTTCGGGCGCGACAACCTGTTCGTCGAGCTGCAGGACCACGGCCTGGCCAAGCAGCGGCGGACCAACCCCCAGCTGGTCGACATCGCCCGCCGGCTGGGCGCCCCCCTGCTGGCCACCAACGACAGCCACTACACCTGCCGCGAGGACGCGGTCGCCCAGGACGCCCTCCTGTGCGTGCAGACCGGCGCCGCCATCGACGACCCCAAGCGGTTCCGCTTCGAGAGCGACCAGCACTGGCTCAAGTCGGCGGCCGAGATGCGGGCCCTGTTCGCCGAGCTCCCCGAGGCGTGCGACAACACCCTCTGGATCGCCGAGCGGGCCGGCGTCGAGATCGAGTTCGGCCGCACCGAGCTGCCCCGCTTCCCGCTGCCCGAGGGGTTCGCGTCCGACGACGACTACCTCCGCCACCTCGCCACCACCGGCGCCCGCGACCGCTACGGCGAGCCCGTCCCCGCCGAGGTCCTCCAGCGGCTCGACGAGGAGCTCTCCGTCATCGCCGGCATGGGCCTGTCCGCCTACTTCATCGTCGTCTGGGACCTCATCCGCCACGCACGCGAGCGCGGCATCAGGGTGGGCCCCGGCCGGGGGTCGGCGGCCGGCTGCTGCGTGGCCTACTGCCTGCGCATCGTCGACCTCGACCCCATCCGCTACGGGCTGATCTTCGAGCGCTTCCTCAACGCCGGTCGCCGGGAGATGCCCGACATCGACATGGACTTCGACGAGCGCTACCGCGGCGAGATGATCCGGTACGCGGCCGAGAAGTACGGCGCCGACCACGTGGCCCAGATCGTCACCTTCTCCACCATCAAGGCCCGGGCGGCCGTGCGGGACGCGTCCCGCGTCCTCGGTTACCCCTACGCCGTCGGCGACCGCATCGCCAAGCTCATGCCCCCGCTGATCATGGGCCGCGACACCCCCCTGGCCGCCTGCCTGGCGCCCGTCGCCGGCCAGGAGGACGGCTACAAGATGGCGGCCGAGCTGCGGGCGCTGTACGACACCGACCCCGACGCCAAGAAGGTCATCGACGTGGCCAAGGGCCTCGAGGGCCTCCGCCGCCAGGACGGCATCCACGCCGCCGCCGTGGTGATCACCCGCGAGCCGCTCACCGAGTACCTGCCGATCCAGCGCAAGCCCGAGCCTGGGGGCGATCCGGCCGACGCCCCCGTCGTCACCCAGTACGAGATGCACGGCGTGGCCGCCTTGGGCCTCTTGAAGATGGACTTCCTCGGCCTGCGCAACCTCACGGTCATCGAGCGGGCCCTCGACCTGATCGAGCAGACGACGGGCAGCCGCCCAGAGATAGACGGCATCCCCCTCGACGACGAGAAGGTCTTCGAGATGCTGCGGGCCGGCGACTCCATCGGCGTGTTCCAGCTGGAGGGCGGGCCCATGCGGGCGCTCATGCGCTCGCTGGCGCCCACGTGCTTCGACGACATCGGCGCCCTCGTGGCCCTCTACCGGCCGGGGCCCATGGCGGCCAACATGCACAACGACTTCGCCGACCGCAAGAACGGCCGCAAGCCGGTCACCGCCATCCATCCCGAGCTGAGCGAGCTGCTGGCCGACACGCAGGGGCTCATGATCTATCAAGAGGGCTTGATGCGAGTGGCCCAGAAGTTCGCGGGGTACACGCTGCAGGAGGCCGACAACCTGCGCAAGGCCTGCCTGCCGGCGGGCACGCTCGTCCTCACCCGGGAGCGCGGCTACGTGCCCATCGAGCGGGTGATGAAGCTGCGCGACCGCTCGGTGCAGACCATCGACACCACCTCCTGCACGACCCGGTTCGAGGCCGTCGAGGACGTCTGGGCGGTCGGCGTCAAGCCGGTCTACGAGCTCACCACCTCCACCGGCTACACGATCCGCGCCACCGCCACGCACCCCTTGCTGGTTGAGGACGAGTGGCGCCAGTTGGGCTCGATCAAGCCCGGCGACCTGGTCGGCGTGGCCGCCCGCACGTCCACCCACGGCGGGAGCCACGTGACGACAGCCGAGATCGAGTTGGCCGCCCTGCTGATCGCCGAGGGCTACCCGCCCGATGTCCGCCGCCACCACCGGACGGCCTTCTTCTGCAACACCGACGCCGAGTTGGTGGCCACGTTCCTCGCCGCCTACGAGCGGTTCTTCGGCCATCCCCACCCCGGCCCGGACGAGTGGGCGGGGGTGACCCGCGTCAACCTCCGAGAGGCGGAGCTGCTGGCGCTCCTGCCCGCTCTCGGCGCCCTGGGCCGCTCGGCCGACAAGGTCATCACCCGGCGGCTCCTCAACGCGCCGCGGCACCGGGTGGAGAAGTTCCTCGGGCTGTACTTCTGCGCCGACGGGTGGGCCGACCGGTCCGGCATGCACTTCGCCTCCGAGAGCAAGGCGGTCTGCCTGGGCCTCAAGCGCATGCTGCTGCGGTGCGGCATCATCAGCAACCTGTGCCGGCGGGCGGTCGCCGGCGACCACCACTGGACGCTCTCGGTCGCCGACAAGGGCCAGGCGAAGGCGTTCGTACGTGTCATCGAGCCTCACCTCACCACCGGCAAGGCGGCCAAGGTCGGGCGCTGGCTGGCGGAGTGGTGCGACGGGGCCAGCGCCACCAACATCGGCATCCCGGCCTCGTTCCTCTGCCAGGAGCTGGCGCGCCGCCAGGCCGACACCGGTAGGACGAAGCGCCAGCTCGGCGTGGACACCGGGGGCTACGGCAACAGCCGGGTGCTGCACCGCCGCACCCTCAACGGCCTCCTCTACTCGGAACGGCTGGAAGACCTCCGCACCGGCGACCTGGTGTGGGACACCGTCGTCTCCGTCGAGCACGTGGGTGATCTGGAGTGCTTCGACTTCCGCATGGAGAACCCCGAGCGGCCCTACGCGGTGATCGAGGACTTCCTCGTCCACAACTGCGGCAAGAAGATCCGCTCGCTCATGGCCGCCGAGCGCCAGAAGTTCGTGCAGAGCTGCGACCGCGCCGGTTACGGGGTGGAGCTGGGGCAGAAGCTCTTCGACATCATCGAGCCGTTCGCCGACTACGCCTTCCCCAAGGCGCACGCCTACTGCTACGGCATGGTCGCCTACCAGACGGCGTGGCTGAAGGCCAACCACCCGGTGGAGTACCTGGCCGCCCTGCTCACGTCGGTGAAGGACGACAAGGACAAGACGGCGGTCTACCTGGCCGAGTGCCGCAACCGCCGCATCCGGGTGACGGTGCCCGACATCAACCGGTCGGCGTCGGACTTCACCTCGGTGAACGGGGAGATCGTGTTCGGGTTGTCGGCCATCCGCAACGTGGGGGAGGGGCTGGTGGGCCTCATCGTCGGCGAGCGCGACGCCAACGGGCCGTTCGCCGACTTCTACGACTTCTGCTCGCGCGTCGACCCCAGCGTGCTCAACAAGCGGTCGATCGAGTCGCTCGTCAAAGGGGGCGCCTTCGACTCGCTGGGCCACTCGCGCGCCGGCCTGATGGTGGCCTACGAGCGCATCATCGACGGTACCCTGGCCCGCCGCCGGGAGGAGGCGGCGGGGGTGCAGACGCTGTTCGGGGAGGCGGTGGCCACCACCCCGGTCTTCGATGAGCGGGTCGCCATCCCCGCCGACGAGTGGCCCGACGCCAAGAAGCTGGCCTTCGAGAAGGAGATGCTGGGCCTCTACATCTCCAGCCACCCCCTCGACGGCGTAACGGGCGCGCTGCGCCGCTTCACGGAGGCCACCATCGACGAGCTGCGGGAGCTGCGCGACGGCGAGTGCCGCTGGGTGGGCGGGGTGGTGACGGGCCTGCAGCGCAAGTACACCAAGCGGGGCGACCTCATGGCCGTGTTCACCCTCGAAGACCTGGTGGGGGCCATCGAGGTCATGGTCTTCCCCCGCGCCATGCTGGAGTACGGCGCCCTGCTGGTCGAGGACGCGGTGGTGTGCGTGAAGGGCCGCCTCGACCTCAAGGAGGAGCCGGCCAAGCTCATCTGCCTCGAGGTCCGCCGCCCCGACCTCGCCGACGGCGACGACCCGCCGGTGCGGATCAAGCTCGCCCCCAACTTCCTGACCGACAGCGTGGTCAGCCGTCTAAAATCGGTCCTCCAGGACCATCCTGGTGACACGCCTGTGTTCCTCCACCTCGACAAGACCGTGCTCCGCCTGCCCGACAACTTCCGGGTCGATTCCCGGAACGGACTGTTCGCCGAGTTGCGTGTTCTGCTCGGACCGAATGGACTAGTGGTCTGAGAGGCTGCACGCTGGGGGTACCCGAAGCCGTGGGCTACAGAGGATTGCGCAGTAGATGATGGCCATCGACGTCGAGACCAAAGACACCACCGCCCTGAGCGACGCAGAGCTGTCGGAGATGGCCGACATCTCGGCCGAGGGCGCCACCGGCTACGAGGCCGGGGTGCTCTCCAAGGTGCGCGACGACTGGGTGCTGGTCACCCAGGCCAGCGAGGGCGGCCAGCTCGGCGGCTTCGCCTTCTGCACGCTGGAGCGCATCGGGGGCACTCCGTGCGTGCTCCTGGGCATGGCCGCGGTGGCCCGCAACGCCAACCAGGAAGCGATGCTAAAGGCCCTCGTGGGCGACGAGCTGAGGCGGGCGGTGCTGGCCTTCCCCGACGAGGACGTGCTGGTCGCCACCCGCCTGGCCGAGGCCAGCGGCTACGCCATGTTCACCGACCTGGAGGACGTCGTGCCCCGCCCCGGCCACAAGCCGACGGGCGAGGAGAGGGCGTGGGCCCGCCGGCTGGCCAAGCGGTTCGGCGGCGAGGGCAAGGTCAACGACCGCACCTTCGTGCTCGACGGGGCGGCCGAGCTGCCCGGCCTGCTCGACTACTCCAACGGGTCGCCGGGCCCCGACTACGACGCCTTCTTCGCCGAGGTCGACCGGGCCCGGGGGGACACGCTCATCGTGTTCGGGTGGGCCATGGCCGAGTACCTCGCCCCTCTCGCCTCCCGCTAGGGAAGGGTTTCAGGCAATAGGCGTCGGGTTCCGACGCCTATTGCCTGAAACGCCGGCGAGTCAGCGGCTGCTGGGCAGCAGGGCGGCCACCGCCTTGTGGCAGTAGCCGTCGACCGGCGAGGTGAGCATCACCAGGAGCCGGCGGGGGCGGTAGCCGAGGATGCGGTAGACCTCGCCGCGCGTGGGCGGCGCCATGCCGTCACGGTCGAAGCGGTCGAGCAGGCGGCGGTCGGCCAGCGGCAGCTCGTGGGGATGGCCCTGCCATACGAAGTGGCACTCCGGGCCGAGCGGGCCCCAGCGCAGGCGGGGCTCGGACCGCAGCTCGATCAAGGTGAGCGACGGGCTCTCCCCCGTGAGGGTCCAGTAGGGCACGGCGTTGGCGGCCAGCCCCAGCAGGGGCAGCATGGGCGGGTGGTGGAGCGGCGCCAGCAGCCGCTCCGCCCGCTTGAGGGCGATGTGGCCGACGGGCGTGGGGCCGCCCGCCAGCTCGAGGGCCTCGGGGCGGGCCGGATCGGGTGGCTCGATCAGACCGGCGATCTCGGCGGCCACGACGTCGAAGGGTTGGGGAAGTGTGTCCCCGGCCGGGTGGCTGGCTCGCACGAACGCCCCGGTGTCGAGGTCGACGCCCACGCAGCCGTTCACGTCGGCGGCGAGGACGAGCAGGCGCAACTCGGCGCCCGCCTCGACGACCCGGTAGGGCGGCGCGGCGGCGGGACCAGCCTCAACCGCGTGCCGGAACGCGATTCCGGTTCGCATGCCGTTCATCGTGCCTGAACGGTTCCTCAATATGGTGGATACCCCCATGAGCGACTTCCAGGACGTGCTGCGCCGGCGCCGCATGGTGCGCAACTTCACCCCCGAGCCGGTGCCCGAGGACGTAGTGGCCCGGTTGGTCGACAATGCCCGGCGGGGGCCGTCGGCCGGCTTCACCCAGGGCGTGGAGCTGCTGGTGCTCAATGGCCCCGACGAGACGGCGCGCTATTGGGACGTGTCGCTGCCCGCTCCCGAGCGGCGCCACTTCCCGTGGCCTGGGCTCCTGCGGGCGCCGTTGCTCATCGTGCCCTGGGCGTCGCCCCGCGCCTACCGGGACCGCTACGCCCTCCCCGACAAGGCCTCCGCCCCCCCGGGGTGGGACGTCCCCTACTGGCACGTGGACGCCGGCTTTGCCGCCCTGCTGGCTCTCCTCACCGCCGTCGATGCCGGCCTGGGCGCCCTCTTCTTCCGGGTCTTCCGGCCCGGCGAGGTGCGGGCCGCATTCGGCGTTCCAGCCGACTTTGAACCGGTGGGCGCGGTGGCCGTCGGCCACCCGGCGCCCGACCGGCCGTCGGCCTCCCTGGGCCGGGGCCGCCGCCCCGCCGCCGAGGTGGTCCACCGGGGCCGCTGGTAGGGGGCGCCTGCGTAGCCCGGACCCGGTGACCGGGGCCGGTCAGCCCCCGAGCTGGCGCACCAGCTCCTCCACGTCGCCGGTGGGGCGCTGGCAGGCGTAGTTCCGGCACACGTAGGCCAGCCCGTCCTGGCGGCCCTCGAACAGGGGGGAGGGGTAGGGCTCGCCCCACGCCAGCACCGCGTTGGGCAGGAAGTGCCGCTGGACCGCCTCCACCAGGTCGGGGCGGGCGCCCACCACCGCCACCTCGGTGACCGGCCCGTGCAGCAGCTCCACCGCCCCGAGCAGGTGGGCGAAGGCGGTGGGGTGGCGGGACAGGGGGTCGGCGACGAGGCGCACGATCCCCTCGGCCCTCTCGCGGTACCGCTCCTCGCCGGTGAGGGCGGCCAGCCGCACCAGCGCCACCGCCGCCGACCCGTTGGCCGACGGGATCACGTTGTCGAGCACGTCCTTGGCCCGGGTGATCAGCTGCTCGGCGTCGGAGCCGGCGGTGAACAGGCCGCCCGCGTCCTCGTCCCAGAACAGGTAGAGCAGGCCGTCGGCCACGCCCCTGGCCTCCGCCACCCACCGGGCCTCGCCGGTGGCCTCGGCCAGCCGGGTGAAGGCGCCCACCAGAGCGGCGTAGTCGGCGGCGAAGGCGAGGTGGTTGGCCCGCCCGCCCTGCCACGACCGCAGCCACCGGCCGTCCTCCCGGCGCAGGGAGGAGAGGAGGAAGTCGGCTGCCGCCCGGGCGTCGTCCAGCCAGTCCCGCCGCCCGGTGGCGGCCGCCGCCTCGGCCAGGGTGGCCACCATCAGCCCGTTCCACTCGGTCAGCACCTTGTCGTCGAGGCCGGGCCGCACCCGCTTCTCGCGCCGCTCGAACAGGGCCTGGCGGGCCCGCTCCACGTCGGCGGTGCGCAGCAGGTCGCCCCGCACCGGCCGGTGGAGGATGCTGGAGCCCTCGAAGTTCCCGCCCTCGGTGACCCCGTACCACTCGACCGCCGCCGGCCCGCCGATCTCGTCCACGTCGGCCCGGGACCAGACGTAGAAGCGGCCCTCCACCCCTTCGGAGTCGGCGTCCTCGGAGGAGTAGAAGCCGCCTCCCGGGTCGCGCAGATCGCGGCGGACGTAGTCGATGGTCTCGGAGGCGACCTGGAGGTGGCGGGCCTCGCCCGTGACCTGCCAGGCGTGGAGGTAGGCCCGGGCCAGCAGGGCCTGGTCGTACAGCATCTTCTCGAAGTGGGGGACGAGCCACTCGCGGTCGACCGAGTAGCGGTGGAAGCCGCCGCCCACGTGGTCGTAGATGCCCCCCGACGCCATGGCGTCGAGCGAGGTGGTCACGAGCGAGAGGGGGGCGCTCTCCCCGGTCCGCCGGTGGGCCCGCAGCAGCAGCTCGTACAGGTCGGGCTGGGGGAACTTGGGCGCCCGGCCGAAGCCGCCCCACTGGGGGTCGAAGCGCTCGGCCAACTGGGCGGCGGCCCGGTCGGCGGCGTCGAGGCCGGGCAGGTCGGCGCCGGCGGGGGCGAACCGCCCCGACTCGCTGAGCAGGTCGGTGAGCTGGCCCGCCTTGGCCACCACCTCGTCGCGCCGCTCCCGCCACGCCTCGGCGATGCCCTCGCACAGCTGCACGAACCCGGGCATGCCCATCCGGGGGGTCTTCGGGTAGTAGGTGCCGCCGTAGAAGGGGTGACCGTCGGGGGTGAGCCACACCGTCATGGGCCAACCGCCGTGGCCCGACATGGCCTGCACCGCCTCCATGTAGACGGCGTCCACGTCGGGCCGCTCCTCCCGGTCGACCTTGACGTTGACGAAGTGGCGGTTCATGACCTGGGCCGTCTCGGGATCCTCGAACGACTCGTGGGCCATCACGTGGCACCAGTGGCAGGCGGCGTAGCCGACCGAGAGGAGCACGGGCTTGCCCTCCTCGCGGGCCCGGGCGAAGGCCTCGTCACCCCACGGGTACCAGTCGACGGGGTTGTCCTTGTGCTGCTGGAGGTAGGGGCTGGTCTCCTCGGCGAGCCGGTTCATGGAGTCGAGCCTAGGGTTCGGCGGACCTAGGTTGGTGCGGTGCCCCCGCTGGTCCGTGACGCCCTGGAGGTGCTGATGGTGGTGGCCGTGGGCGGGATGCTGTGGTCGGCGGTGGGGCGCATCCGCCGGGGCGAGATGGCGGTGGTGCGCTGCCCGTCGTGCGGGCGGCCGTCGTCGCGGGCCTACGCCCGCTGCCCCCGCTGCGGTGGTCGCCAGGACGGGGGGCCCGGCGGTTCAACCTGATGCTCCGCGGGCCGATACGGACGGAGATGGCAAGGCCGGCCGCCTTCGTGGGCGAGGACCGCCGCCGCGCCCCCGCGCCGGCGGGGGTGGGGCGCGTCTTCGTCCTGGCCGCCGCCGCCGTGCTCGCCGCCGCCTCCGGGTTGGCCGCCTTGGCGGCGGGCGGCGACCCGCTGGACGCCGGCGACGCCCGCAGCCTGCGGCTCGTCCTCGACACCGCCAGCGCGGTGGTGGCGCTGGCCGTCTTCACGCTGTGCGGGGCCCGGCGCCAGCTGGCCGGGGAGGCGCCGGCCCTGTGGGTGGGCA
>DATLGZ010000150.1:0-3152 GCA_035540235.1 Acidimicrobiales bacterium
GCCCGGCCCCTGACCCCGGCGGCCGCCGCCCGGGTCTGCGGACGAGTCGCCCCGGCGCGGCTTGGCGGGCCGGCCCCGGCCAGAGCCGGCCGGCGGGGCGGGCCGGCCCCGTGCCGAGCCGGCGGGCTTGGCGGGCCGGCCCCGGTCGGAGCCGGCCGGCTTTCCCCGGCGGCCCGGCTCAGGCGGCCTCGCCACCGCCGCCCTCCTCCACGCCGGCCTGCTCCACCAGGGCCACCGCCCAGCACGCCACGCCCTCGCCCCGGCCCAGGGCGCCGAGCCCTTCGGCCCGCTTGGCCCCGACCGTCACCGCCGCCCCCGCCGCTGCCGACAGCCGCTGCTGCATCTCGGCGCGGTGGGGCGCCAGCTTGGGCGCCTCCAGCACCACGGTGCAGTCGACGTTCACCGGTCGCCAGCCGGCGGCGGCCACGATCTCCCGCACCCGGGCCAGCAGGGCGAGGCTGTCGGCCCCCGCCCACGCCGGGTCGGTGTCGGGGAAGTGCTGGCCGAGGTCGCCCTGGCCGGCTGCGCCGAGCAGGGCGTCGGCCACCGCGTGGGCCACCACGTCGGCGTCGCTGTGACCGGACAGCCCCCGCTCGCCGGGGAACGTCACGCCGCCCAGCACGAGAGGCCGGGCGGGCTCGCCGGGGCCGGCGGGGGTGAAGGGGTGGACGTCGAAGCCCAGCCCGACCCGCACGCTCACCCGCCGGCGGTCCGGTCGAGGTCGGCAGAGGTGGTGATCTTCACGTTGGTCGGCTCGCCCGGAACGATCACCACCCGCCCCCCGGCCAGCTCGACGAGGGCGGCGTCGTCGGTGGCATCCAGCCCCGATGCGTGGGCCTTGCGCAGGATGTCGGCCCGGAAGGCCTGTGGGGTCTGCACCGCCACCAGCTCGGCCCGGTCGAGGGTGGCCACCACCTCGCCCCCGCGCACCCGCTTGACGGTGTCGGTGACGGGCAGTCCGGGCACGGCCCCGTCGACACCGTCGGCGTCGAGGGCAGCCACCACCGCCGCGAACAGGGCGGGAGAGGCCAGGGGGCGGGCGGCGTCGTGCACCACGATGACGGCGGCGGCGTCGGGCACCGCCTCCAGCCCGGCCCGCACTGAGTCCGAGCGGGTGAGCCCGCCCGCCACCACCACGTCGGCTCCGGCCATCGGCTCACCGGCCCGGTCCTGGGGCACGACCACCACCAGCCCGTCGGCCGCCGAGCCCACGAGGGTGCGAGCGGCGTCGAGCGACACGTCGACGACCCGCCGGCCGTGGAGGAGCTGGTACTGCTTGCGGGCCCCGAAGCGGGCGCCCGATCCGGCGGCCACCACGACCGCCCAGATGCCGCGGTCTACGGCAGGGCCTCGTCGAGCTTGCGCTCGGCCTCCTCCTCGGTGACCCCCAGGGCGAAGGTGAGCTCGGAGACCAGGATCTGGCGGGCCTTGGTGAGCATCCGCTTCTCGCCGGCGGAGAGGCCCTTGTCCTTCTCCCGGATGGAGAGGTTCCGCACCACCTCGGCCACCTGGTAGATGTCGCCCGACTTCAGCTTCTCCACGTGGTTCTTGAAGCGCCGGGACCAGTTGGTGGGCATGCGCGCCTCCTTCTTGCGAAGGACGGCGAACACCTCCTCGACCTCCTCGTCGTTGATGACCTCCCGCAGCCCGATGGCTTCGGTGTTGTCGGCCGGCACGCTCAGGGTGAGGTCGCCGTAGGCCAGCTTCAGCACGAGGTACTCCCGATCGGCTCCGAACCAGTCCTTCGTCTCCCGCTTCTCGATGACAGCTGCGCCGTGGTGCGGGTAGACGACCTTGTCGCCGACATCGAAGGACATACGTCTCCCAAGAACGAGACAACCGGTGGGACACAACAAGAGTGCCAGCAAACGGCACCGAGGGCCAACTCGGGTTGGCCCCCGGGTGCGGCCGGCGGACGGCCGGGTCAGCCGTAACGGTCGAGGATGCTGGTCTCGGCCAGCCGGGACAGGCCCTCCTTGATGGCCCGGGCCCGGGACTCGCCCACGCCCTCCACCTCGTCGAGGTCGTCGACGGTGGCCCGCAGGATCTTCTGGAGGTTGCCGAAGTGGGCCACGATGTGCTCGACGACCGACTCCGGGAGGCGGGGGATCTTGGCCAGCAGCCGGTAGCCCCGGGGCTGGAGGCTCATGTCCATGTCGGACGCCTCCACGGGCAGGCGCAGCACCGACGTGACCGCCTTGATGTCGAGGAGGTCCTCGGTGCCCAGCTCGGCCAGCGCCTCCATGGCCTCGTTGAGGTTCCAGCCCTCCTCGACGTGGAAGTAGTCCTTGATCACCAGGCGGCGGTCGTCCTCGACCCCGCCCATCAGCTCCTCCAGCTGGAGGCGCACGAGGCGCCCGTCGGTGCCCAGCTCGATGATGTAGTCGTGGATCTCCTCGCTGATGCGCCGCACCATCTCGGTGCGCTGCAGCACCGTGACCACCTCCCGCACGGTGACCAGGTCCTCCACCTCGAGGGCCGACAGCGTGCCCGACACCGAGTCGAGGCGGGACTTGTAGCGCTCCAGGGTGGACAGGGCCTGGTTGGCCCGGTTGAGGAGGCGGGTGGACGCCTCGAGCGGCTGCTTGACGTCGCCGTAGTAGACCGCGATCGACTTCATGTCCTCCGACACCGACACCACCGGCACCCCGATGGAGCGGGCCACCCGCTCGGCGGTGCGGTGGCGGGTGCCCGTCTCGGAGGTGGGGACGTTTGGGTTGGGCACCAGGTGGACGTTGGCCCGGGCGATGCGGCTCGAGTCGGGGGCGAGGATGATGGCCCCGTCCATCTTGGCCAGCTCGGAGAGGCGCTGGGGCGTGTACTCGGCGTCGAGTAGGAACCCACCCGAGCAGATGGCGAGCACCTCGGGGCCGTCGCCGATGACGACCAGCGCGCCGCGGCTGCCCTGGAGGATGCGGTCGAGCCCCTCGCGCAAAGGCGTTCCCGGAGCGACAGCGGCCAGGGCGTCAGCCAGCGCCAGATGCCGCCTGAAAGGCACGGCAGCGATGGTAGCGGTTTCAGGATGCCAGCGGCGGCCGCACCCGGCGCCGCTCGGAGGGGTCGAGACCGGCCAGCAGGAGGGCCTCGTGCAGGGTGGCCGCCCGCCGGGCGGAGATGCCGGGGGGCGGCCACCCTGCACGAGGCCCTCCTGC
>DATLGZ010000151.1:0-3144 GCA_035540235.1 Acidimicrobiales bacterium
CGTACGTAGTACGTACGATGTCGGCAAGGGTGGTAGCCCCACCATTTCTCGGCAGTCCAGGGGGAGGCACGGTGCCAGCAGTCGCGCCCAGGTCGCGACCGGTCGCGCTCGACCGCGAGGCCATCCTCGCCGCCGCACTGGCCCTGGTCGACGCCCGCGGCCTCGACGGGCTGAACATGCGGGCCCTGGCCCAGGAGCTGGGCGTGGGGACCATGTCGCTGTACCACCACGTCCCCAACAAGGACGCTCTCCTCCAGGGGATCGTGGAGGCGGTGCTGGCCGAGATCGAGATCCCCTCTCCCGACGCCGGGCCCTGGGACGAGCGGGTGCTGCTCATGGCCCGCTCGTTCCGGCTCGCCGCCCTGCGCCATCCCCACTGCGTGCCGCTGCTCGTCACCCGCACGTTCACCACCGCCGCCTCGCTGCGGCCCTGCGAGGCCTCCTTCGAGGTGCTGGCCGAGGCGGGCCTCGACGTCGAGCAGTCGCTGATCGCCTTCCGCACCATCGTGGCCTACGTGCTGGGCTTCGTCACGATGGAGTCAGCCGGGTTCTTCGGCGGGGTGGGTCTGGACCAGCCGGCCAGCGAGCTGGTCGAGCTGGGGCTGCCCCGGCTGGCCGCCGTCACCAGCCACCTGACCGGGCGGGACGTCGACGCCGACTTCGACAAGGGCCTGCGGGCCATCGAGCACGGCGCGGTCACGGCGCTCCTCCGGCGAGGCTGACTCCCTTGGCGCCCCGGCGCGGCGGCGAGCGCTCAGGGGCGGGGGGCTTGACCACGACCACCGGGCAGCGGGCGGAGTGGACGACGTGGCCCGTGATCGACCCCAGCAGCATGCCCTTGAACCCGCCGTCGCCGCGGGAGCCGACCACCAGCAGGTCGGCATCACTGGCCGCCTGAACCAGCACCTCGGCGGGGTGGCCCCTCGCCACGGCGACGGTCAGGGGCACGTCGTCGGCGTCGCCGACCACCCGGGCCACGGTGGCGGCCACGATCCCCCGGGCGGCCTCCTCCACGTCCTCGGCGGCCACGACGGGCAGGGCGGTCCCGCCGTACGCCCTCATCGTCGCCGCCGGGTACGTCCAGGCGTGGACCACCTGGAGGGCGGCGCCCCGGCGCCGACTGTCCTCGAGGGCCCAGCGCAGGGCCGCCTCCGATGCCACCGACCCGTCGACGCCGACGACGACCCGGCCCTCCTCGGCGTCGTTCACCGGCCCGCATCCTTCGGTCGTGAGGACGCCACCGCCGGCCCGCGGGCGCCGGCGGCGGCGGGCGGTGGCCCGGCACTCTCCGATGACCGCTCGTCGGTGGGACCGCCGAGCGGGAGGACGGCGTAGGAGCGGTGCCGCTGCCGCCAGCCTCCGGTGACGGCCACCCGCTCGACGGGGATGCGCCAGCTGGGGTGGCGCCGCTGGGCCAGCCAGCGGACTGCCCGCCCCAGGGCCAGGGGGTCGAGCTCGCGGTCGGCCAGGGTGATGTGCGGCGACCACAGCGCCGGCGTGCTCCAGCCCGCCACCTCGGCGCCCGCCCTCCGGAGGGCCTCGCAGAGGCGGGCGTGCAGCTCGTCGAGGGGGCCGCCCCGGACCACCGGCACGTGGAGGCTGAGGTCGCGGGCGTCGGGGCCGGTGAAGAGGCCGTAGCCGTGGGCGTAGATGGCGAAGGGGGCGGCTGCCGTCACCGCGGGCTCGACGGCGGCGGCGACCCGGGAGAGCGGCAAGCCCGTGTGGGCGATCAGGGTGACGTGGGGGCGGGGCGGGACGGCCTCCGGTCCCACGCCGGCGGCGGCCGCCACGTTGCGGGCCAGGCCGTCGAGCGCCTGGACGTGATCGGGGTCGAGGGGGATGACGAGGTGGTCCATCGTCTATCAACTGCCGGCGCACCGAGCCATCAGCTCCAGTATCCGGGCGGGGAGCGCCGCCCGGAAGGGCCGAAGGTCCCCATCGGCGTGCGGTGCCCGTTCTCCCGCTGCCGACCGATGGCCCGGGCCGGTCGGGACCTTCGCCCCTACCGGGCGCAGCGGGAGCCGCCGTACGGTTCAACCATGAACGAGGAGATCGTCCTGGCCGCCACCGTCAGGGACTGGGCCGGTGGCGCGCTGCCCGGGGTGCCGGCCGCGGCCGACGCCGCCGTAGACCTCGCGCTGCGCTGCTACTCGGGCGGGGCCTCCTTCAGCGAGGCCCTGAGCGACGCCCGCAGGTTCGTGGCGAGCTGGGCCCGGCACCCGGCGCACCCGGCGCCCGAGCCGACCCGGCGGGTGCTCGTCGCCTTGTGACCCTGCCCCCGGTGGAAGAAGTGAGGAGCTAACCGTGACCGATGCCATCACCGCCAGCAGACTGCCGGTCTCGGCGCTGGTCGCCGACACCGTGGCCCGCATCGCCCCCGGGGCGTCGCTCCTCGAGGTGGCCGACGCGCTGAACGGCGGGGACGTCGGCGCCCTGGTCGTGGGAGAGGGCGACGCCGTGGAGGGCGTCGTCTCCGAGCGGGACCTGGTGCGGGCCCTGGCCGGCCGGCTCGATCCGGCCACCACCCGGGCCATCGACGTCGCCACCACCAAGCTGGTGTGGTGCGACGCCGCCGCCGGCGTGGGTGAGGTTGCCACCGAGATGCTCGATCGCTACGTGCGCCACGTACTCGTCGAGGAGGATGGGAAGCTCGTAGGCGTGGTCTCGGCTCGCGACCTGCTGGGCGTCTACGTCGCCGACGACCTCGCCGACGACCTCGCCGACGACATGGCCGACGACGCCGACGACCGCCGGTAGGGCGGCGCGGGCGCGCTCCCGGGGCGGCCCGCCCGGCGGTACGGTTGGGTAGGAACGCGGCAGCGGAGAGGCGATGCAGGCTGCGGTAGGGGACAGGATCACCATCCGCGGGCGCCGGGTCGGCGAGCCCGACCGGGACGGCGAGATCATCGAGGTGCGGGGTCGCGACGGCGCCCCGCCCTACCGGGTGCGGTGGGGCGACAGCGGCCACGAGGCCCTGCTGTTCCCCGGCCCGGAGGCGGTCGTCACCCCAGCCGACGGCGGCGCCCCACCGGCCTGACGGCTGACGGCGGGCGGCCGCTGACGGCAGGCGGTGCCGGGGGCGGGCGGCTGACGGCTGGCGGCTGCGGGCGGGCGGCCCGGTTAGGCGCTTGCCTGGGCCGGATC
>DATLGZ010000152.1:0-4328 GCA_035540235.1 Acidimicrobiales bacterium
GATCGGCGGCGTGGCGGGGGCGCTGGCCTGGGTGCTGCCCGGCGTGGGACCGGTGCTGGGAACTGGGATATGGGCCGCCACCGGGGGCGGCGCCATCGCCGGCACCGTCGTGGGCGGCATGGTGGGCGCCATCGACGCCACCCAACTGGGCCCGGAGTGGGAGGTCACGTACGGCGCCCCCCTGCGCGACGGCAAGGTCCTGGTGGCGGTGCACGCCCGCGACGAAGCCGCCGCCGCCACGGCGGTGGAGGTGCTCGAGGGGCTTGGCCCCGACCGCATCGACCACCTCAACGAGGACGGTAAGCCGCTGGAGGAGGCGAGCGAAGGGAGCTGAGCCGTGGCCGTGCTGGTCGGCACGTCGGGCTGGCAGTACGCCTCCTGGCGGGGCCGGTTCTACCCGGCCGAGTTGCGCCAGGCCAGCTGGCTGGAGCACTACGCGGCCCGCTTCCAGACCGTCGAGGTCAACAACGCCTTCTACCGCCTGCCCGAGGCGTCGACGTTCGCCTCGTGGGCGGCGCGCACCCCCGACGACTTCGTCGTCGTCGTCAAGGTCAGCCGCTACCTCACCCACGTCAAGCGGCTAAAGGACCCGGCCGAGCCCGTGGCCCGGTTCGTCGATAGGGCCTGCCACCTCGGGGCGAAGCTGGGCCCCGTCCTCTTGCAGCTGCCGCCAAACCTGGCCGCCGACGTGGACCGGCTGGACGCCGCCCTCGCCTGCTTCCCCTCGGGCGTGCGGGTGGCTGTCGAGTTCCGCCATCCCTCCTGGTTCGGCGACGACACCCGGTCGGTGCTGGAGAGGCGGGGCGCCGCCCTGTGCCTGGCCGACAGCCCGCGGCGGGAGACGCCGTTGTGGCGCACCGCCGACTGGGGCTACGTCCGGTTCCACGAGGGGACGTCCGAGCCCCCGCCCTGCTACGGGCGGGGCGCGCTGGACGCGTGGGCCGGCCGGCTCGCCGAGGTGTGGGGCCGCCACGACGAGGTGTTCGCCTTCTTCAACAACGACCCTCTGGGCTGCGCTCCCCGGGACGCGTCGCTGTTCGCCGACGTGCTGCGAGCGGCAGGGCTGGTGCCGACGCGGGTGCCCCCCGCAGCCGAACTGGCGGTCGGGTGACAGGGATCTCGGAGAGATCGCGGGTGGTGACGGGGTGGCCGGGGTGGCCGGAGTCAGGCGGCTCGGGCCGCGGTGGGGGCGGCCACGACGGCCTTCGGGGCGGGGTCGGCGCCCTCCTCGGCCTCGACAATGCGCTCTGCCGTGGTGGCTAGCTCCCCCTGGAGCGCGGCGATCTCGGCGGCGAGCACGGTGGCGTCCTCGTTCCGGCCCTGAACCTCGGCCCGCTGCTTGGTCTCCACAAGCTCGACGAGCTGGAGCTCGAGCCCGACCAGGTGGTCCTCGAGTCTCGGGTTGGTCATGTAGGGGTTCTTGCCCGAACCGCACCCCTTCACACCTCGACCTGCGCTGAAGCGAGGCCCGTGGGGCCTATGGTGGGACTTTCGGACAGGAGGTGGCGGCTGTGAAGTTCCTGGTGCTGTGGCGGATGGAGATCTCCCGCCTGAGCAGCGAGATGATGAAGTCGGTCCTGACGATGCCGGAGTACGCCCGACCGCTGGAGGAGCAGGGCAAGGTGATCGGCCGCTACCACATCGTGGGCTCCCACGGCGGGGCGTGGATCTACAACGTGGAGTCGAACGACGAGCTGGAGATGCTGCTGGCCCGCTCGCCCGTCTACAACTTCGCCCACTTCGAGGTGCTGCCCCTGGCCGACATGTCGTCGTTGCCGCTGGCGCCGCCGGGAGGCCAGGGCTAGGGCCGTGGCCCCGGCCCGGGACGACGGCCGCCGGTTCCGGGACCGGGCCGACGCCGGCAGGGAGCTGGCCGGCCTGCTGGCCGGCTACCGCGGGCGTCCCGAGGTGGTCGTCCTGGGACTGCCCCGGGGCGGTGTGCCGGTGGCGGCCGAGGTGGCGGCCGGCCTGCGTTCGCCGCTCGACGTGCTGGTCGTGCGCAAGCTGGGCGTGCCCGGCCACGAGGAGCTGGCCATGGGCGCCATCGCCGAGGGCGGGGTGCGGGTGCTGTACGACCGGGTCGTCACCTCGCTCGGGATCCCGCCCGACGACATCGAGCGGGTGGCGGCCGCCGAGGGCGTGGAGCTGGAGCGGCGGGCGCGCGCCTACCGCGGTGAGCGGGCCCTCGTCGATGTGTCCGGGCGGGTGGTGATCGTCGTCGACGACGGCCTGGCCACCGGCTCGACGATGCGGGCGGCGGTGGCGGCGCTGCGAGCCCTCGGCCCGGCGCGGGTCGTGGTGGCCGTGCCGGTAGGGGCGTCGGCCACGTGCGACGAGCTGGGTCGGGACGCCGACGAGGTGATCTGCGCCCGCATGCCCGCCCGCTTCGGCGCAGTGGGGCAGTGGTACGAGGACTTCTCGCCCCCGTCCGACGCCGAGCTGCGGCGGCTGCTGGGCGGCGGCCCGGGACGGTCGGTCCGGCCCCTCGGGCTCCTCGACGCCTTGCAGGTGTGCGTGACGTGGACGGCCAAGGTGCTGGCCGGCGTGCGCGAGGACCAGCTGGGGCTGGCCACGCCCTGCCCGGAGTGGGACGTGCGCACGCTGGCCGGTCACCTCGTCGGGGTGAACCGGGTGTTGGCGTCGGCCGCCGAAGGACTCCCTCGGGAGCCCGACCTCGAGGTGGCGGGCCCGTCGGCGGCGGCGCTGGTGGTCGCCTACGAGGAGTCGGCCACCGCCGCGGTGAGAGCCTTCTCCCGCGCCGACGTCCTCGACACCACCTCGCTGGCCCTGGCCCTCCTCGACAACCTCGTGCACGGGTGGGACGTGGCCAAGGCCACGGGCCAGGACACCGCCATCGACCCCCAGCTGGCCGGGGCCGGGTTGGAGGTGGCCCGCCGGCTCGTGACCGCCGAGCTGCGGGCCGCCGGCGCCTTCGGCCCGGCTGTCGCCGTGGACGCCGACGCGCCCGTGCACGACCGGCTGGTGGCGTTCACGGGCCGACAGCCCTAGAGAGCGGAAGTGATGGCGCTCGACCACCGGAACGGTGGCCCAGCGACATCACTTCGCCGTGATCCTCGCCGACTCAGCGTCAGCGCCGCTTACGGCCCGCCTTCTCGGCCGGGTTGGCCTGCTGGGCCAGGCGGCGACCGAGGACGCCGCCGAGCTGGGGCTCCCCTCCTCCGCCCGCCGCCTTGGCTGCCCGCTTGGCGGGCGCCGAGCGGGCCGGCGCCGGGGCCTTGGCCGCCTTGGCCGCCGCCTTGGCGGTGCGGGCGCGCCCCGGCCTCGCGGCCTGCGGCTCGTCCTCGGTTGCCGCCTTGGCGGTACGGCCACGCCCCGGCCTCGCGGCCAGCGGCTCGTCCTCGGTTGCCGCCTTGGTGGTGCGAGCACGCCCCGGCCTCGCCGCCTGCGGCTCGTCCTTGGCCGCCGGCGGCCTGCGGCTGCGCTTCGCCGCCCCCGGCGCCTCCTTGAGGGCGGCCAGCTCCTCGGTGACGGCCACCAGCTGCTCGGTGACCTCGGCCAGCTGGGTTTCCAGGTCGGCGGCGCGCTGCTCGGCGGCCGCCGCCGCCTGCTCGGCCTGGGCCGCTCTCTGGATGGCGTCGGCCGACTCGTCCTCCGCCGCCTGGGCGCGCGACTCGGCGTGTGAGGCCCGCTGCTCGGCCAGCCCGGCCCGGTCCTCGGCCAACCTGGCCCGCTCCTCGGCCAGCTCGGCCCGCTGCTCGACCAGCTCCTGCCGGCGGGCGCCCACGCCGGCCGCGGCGGGAGCCGTGCCCGAGGGCGCGGGGAAGGTCGCGGTGGGCTCGGCCTCCTCTGTCCCCAGCTCCTCGTCCAGCGCCTCCAACTCGTCGACGTCGTCGGCCTCGGGCGCCGGGTCGCCCACGGGCGCCGCCGGGTCGGCGTCGTCGCGGCCTCGGAGGCGCAGGCGAAGGGGAGCGGGGTCGGACGGTCGCGGCCTCTGCGCTGGTGCGCCACCGCCCCGGCCCGCCTGGCGCTCCATGAACTTCCGCAGCGCCTCCTCCCGCATGCTCTCGGCCGCCACCGGGTCGGAGCGGATCATGGTGTCCTCCATGCCCCGCCCGGAGCGCTCGGCGTGGTCACGGAGGGCCATCTCGGTGACCGCCAGCTCCTCGTCCTCGGTCTCGTCGTCGTCGTCCCACTCACTGGTGGTGACCTTGCGCCGGAGCGGCTGAGCGTCGGGCGGAGGCGGCGGCTTCCGGCCGCCGGGGCCGGCACCGCCGCCGAAGCTGAGCGTGGACCCCACCGAGCCGCTGATCGAGGCGGGGCCGGCGAAGCCGCCCCCGAAGAAGCCCTCACGCTCCTCCTTGGGCTTG